>NZ_LFQH01000120.1:0-651 GCF_001238605.1 Arthrobacter sp. ZBG10
CCCGGATCCCACCCTCCCTGATCCTGCACTCCCGGACCCGATCGATGTGGCTGATCCTGCAGGCGCTGACCCGGCAGACCCACTCCTGACACCTGCCCCCGATCCGGCCGCCGGCAGTGTCCTGGCCGGGCGGTGTGTGGCGGCGGTCCTGGTCCCGGGACGGTTACGGGCCAAGGTGCGTTCCTGGCGCGAACGCCACCACCCCGAATCCATTGAGGAACGCCACCACCGATCCGCCGCGGACCGCAGGGTCGAGTTCACCCCGGCCCGGGACGGAATGGCCTGGCTCAGCGCCTGCCTCCCCGCCGCCTCCGCCGAAGCGATCCACAACCGGCTCACCGCGATCTCCCGCGGCCAACAAGGCCCCCACGAGACCCGCACCCTGCCCCAACGCCGCGCTGATAACCTCGTCGAAGCCCTCCTCACCGCCGGACTCACCCCCACAGAACACAACACCGCTGGCGCTGTCACTGGGGAAACCGCCTCTGGAACGGAGGCCGGATCCACGCCTGACGCTGCCACCAGCCCTGGGGCGCCGTTTACCTCCGCCAAGGCCTGGGGTGATGTTCCGGTACCCAGGGCGCAGGTCCTGATCACCGTCCCGGTCATGGCCCTCCTCGGAGCCACCGAGGAACCCGCGATCCTCGACGG
>NZ_LFQH01000121.1:0-332 GCF_001238605.1 Arthrobacter sp. ZBG10
AGCACCAACATCTGCGGGTCGGACCAGCACATGGTCCGCGGCCGCACTACGGCCCCCGCCGGCCTTGTCCTGGGACACGAGATCACGGGCGAGGTCATCGAGACCGGGCCCGACGTTGAGTTCATCAAGGTCGGCGACATCGTCTCCGTGCCGTTCAACATCTCCTGCGGCCGCTGCCGGAACTGTAAAGAGGGCAAAACCGGGATCTGCCTGAACGTGAACCCGGACCGTCCCGGCTCCGCCTACGGCTACGTGGACATGGGCGGCTGGGTGGGCGGCCAGGCCGAATACGTCCTGGTGCCCTACGCCGACTGGAACCTGCTGCGGTTCCC
>NZ_LFQH01000122.1:0-1172 GCF_001238605.1 Arthrobacter sp. ZBG10
TAAGGCTTACGCTCACGGTCCCCGCCACCAAACCCACGGTCGCCTGCGGGACGATCACCATAAGGCTTACGATCACGGTCGCCACCACCGAAACCACGGCCCGCGCCACCACCAGCAGCAGGCCGGTCACCGTAAGGCTTCCGCTCCCCGCCACCAAAGCCACGGTCTTCACCGTCACGGCGGGGACGGTCACCAAAAGGCTTACGGTCGCGGTCACCGAAGGGCTTACGCTCACCGTTGCCGGCTGGGCGCTTTGCAGGATCGTTGTTGTCCCGGTTTTCCCGTCCCCTGAAGCCGCGGGGATCCCCGCCGGAGTTGTTGTTTCCCCGGAATGAGCCCCGGTCGTTCCCGCGGTTGCCGCCGTTATTCTCGGCCATGTGGATTCCTCCTGTTGAGAGCCGACCGCTGGCGCAACTGCAGTGGCTCATATGCGTGTTTCGTTTACTACGCAACCCGAAATCAAGCGCTTCCAAGTCCGTACATCTTCATCAATTCTAGGCGAGCCGTCCTAATCGCAGGCACGCGGCAGCATAATCCGGCGGGGATCGTGGCCATGTTCACATCAACCCCCAATACACCGGCGTACCCTGATCATGGCATCAGACCGCTCCCACCAGCGTGTACCGGCTGAACCGCCGCCCGGATTGACGTGCACTGGCGATGACTTCGCGGCTGGTCAGCACCTTCCTTGGGCTCATCCAGCCTTGCGAGGGCTTATGCAGCGCATATCCGCCGCCCACAGTGATGGCAACATGCTGGGCCAGGCCTGTAGGTGAACGCCAGACGAGGACCGTACCCGCATTGCTGTCATTTCCGCCGGGTACAGCCACCATAGCGAGCCACTTCTCAAACGGTTCCTGGACCATCCACGTGTCGGCCGCGTCCACAACACCGACTCCTGCCATGACAGTGCCAAAACAATTCGGACCACTGGCCGATGGAAAGGTACCGGCCAAGGACCTTGCGCCAGGCAACAGGGCGGCAGCTGTTCTCCATACGCTCCCAGGGACCTCAAGATGCCGGCTTCTTCGCCGACCGAAACGAAGGTAGTCCGTGAGAACAGTTTCCCGGTGTTCCTGGAGGAGGGAGGGCCACCAGACAAAACGATGCCCTGCAGCGTCGCCGGCCGTTAGTGCCGGGTAGTTCCCCGATTTACGCTATCGGTTGTGGTT
>NZ_LFQH01000123.1:0-324 GCF_001238605.1 Arthrobacter sp. ZBG10
CTGCTCTGCGGCGGGCACCCCGGCCCCGGCCTGGCGCTGCCGTTCGAGGTGGTCAAAGGCGATACTAAGGCGGGCCTGCGCCGCGGCCGCAGCGGATTTCAGGTCCTCCAACCCACGGATCTGGTTAATCAGGCCCGCACCCGTGGTGGCCGGACGCAAGGACCGCACCCCGGCCACCAAATCCGGTACCCCGGCGCCATGGGCGGCTGGCCGCACCGAACCAGCCCCGGCAACGATGCCCTGCACTCCCGCACCGTGGAAAGCGGCGGTGCCACTCGGCGTCGTCGGCGTCAGGTAATCCTGGGGCCTTTCCATACCTGAATT
>NZ_LFQH01000124.1:0-8510 GCF_001238605.1 Arthrobacter sp. ZBG10
GCAGGGCTTTGTTGTGGTGCGGGGTGCCGGGGGCTTGAACCGGACGCGCCGGCTGGCCGGCCCGTCAGTTGAGCAGTGCGTCCACAAAGCTTTCGGTTTCGAAGGGCGCCAGGTCATCGGCACCTTCACCCAGGCCGATCAGCTTCACCGGAACGCCCAGGGCCCGCTGGATGGCGACGACGATGCCGCCCTTGGCGGTGCCGTCCAGTTTGGTCAGGACAATGCCGGTGATGTTCACAACTTCGGCGAAGACGCGGGCCTGGTTCAAGCCGTTCTGGCCGGTGGTGGCGTCCAGGACCAGGAGCACCTCGTCCACTTCAGCCAGTTTCTCCACCACGCGCTTGACCTTGCTGAGCTCGTCCATGAGGCCCACTTTGTTCTGCAGCCGGCCCGCGGTGTCGATCATCACCACGTCGACTTCCTGGTCGATGCCGGCCTTCACCGCCTCGTAGGCAACAGAGGCCGGGTCGGCACCGTCGACGTCGGACTTTACCGTCGGTACGCCAACCCGGGAGCCCCACGTGGCAAGCTGTTCAGCTGCGGCCGCGCGGAAAGTATCCGCCGCACCCAGCAGCACGTCCTTGTCCTCGGCGACCAGAACCCGGGCAAGCTTGCCCACCGTGGTGGTCTTGCCGACGCCGTTGACGCCCACCACCATCACAACGGCGGGCTTGTCCGCGTGCCGCTGGACGTTCAGGGTCCTGTCCATGGTGGGGTCAACCAGCTTGATGAGTTCTTCACGGAGCAGCGCTTTAACGTCCTCCGGGGTGCGCGTGCCCAAAACCTTCACCCGCTCGCGGAGTGCGTCAACCAGCTGCATTGTCGGTTCGGTGCCCAGGTCCGCCAGAAGCAGCGTTTCCTCGACCTCGTCCCAGACGTTTTCGTCGATTTTATCGCTGGAGAGCAGGGCCAGCAGGCCCTTGCCCATGATGTTGTTGGAGCGGACCAGGCGTTCGCGCAGCCGCGTCAGGCGGCCGGCCACCGGCAGTGGAGTCTCCACGCGGATGGTTTCCAGGCCGGCGGCGTCGTCCGGGACGGTGGTGTCCAGGCCTGCCATGTCAACTGCGGAAGGGGCCGCAGGTTCTGCGCCGGCGGGCCGGTCCTCCTCCAGGGTGCTGCCCCCCGGCCGCACCTCAGGGTCGTTGGCGTCGCGTTGCCCCGGATACTGGGTGATGTTCCTTCGGGTCTTGAGGAAAACCGGGATCAGCCCGCCGATAACCGCCAGGGCAGCAACAATGGACAAAACAATAGGAAGGATGTCATTCACATCCCCTAGCTTCTCATAATTGCACCGGCTGCCCGGGGCTGTCCGGGCACGGTGACCTGCCCCGCCGTACGTCAGGTGTCGGCGCCCATCCGTTGGCTGATGACGGTGGAGACGCCGTCGCCGCGCATCGTCACCCCGTAAAGGGCATCGGCCACTTCCATGGTCCGCTTCTGGTGCGTGATCACGATCAGTTGGCTGGACTCGCGGAGCTCCTCGAAAATGGTGATCAGCCGGCCCAGGTTTGTGTCGTCAAGGGCGGCTTCAACCTCGTCCATAACATAGAAGGGGGAAGGCCTGGCCTTGAAGATGGCTACCAGTAGCGCGACGGCGGTGAGTGAACGTTCGCCGCCCGACAGCAGCGAGAGCCGCTTGATTTTTTTACCGGCCGGCCGCGCTTCAACCTCGATGCCGGTGGTGAGCATGTCGGTGGGGTCGGTCAGGACCAGCCGGCCTTCACCGCCGGGGAAAAGCCTGTCGAACACGCGGACGAACTGGGCCTGGGTGTCCTCGAACGCCTCCGTGAAAACGCGCTGGACCCTGTCGTCAACTTCCTTGATGATGTCCAGCAGGTCCTTCCGGCTGGCTTTGAGGTCCTCCAGCTGGCTGGCGAGGAACTGGTGCCGTTCCTCCAGTGCCGCGAACTCCTCAAGGGCCAGCGGGTTGACCTTACCCAGGCTGGCCAGGTCCCGCTCGGCCTTGCGGAGCCGTTTCTGCTGTTCCTCCCGCACGTAGGGTATTCCTTCGACAACAGCGGCCCCGTCCTGGTCAACTTCAGTGCGCAGGGCCGCCCACTTGTCCTGGCTCTCCCCCGCCGCAACGGGAACGGGGAGCTCCGGCCCGAACTCTGCCACCAGCGCCTCCGGGGTGATGCCCAGTTCGTCGATGGACCTGGTTTCCAGGGCTTCAATCCGGGCGCGCTGCTGGGTCCGGGCCAATTCGTCCCGGTGCGCGGTATCGGTAAGGTCGGCGTGCTCCCGGGCCAGGGCATCGTTGGCGGCCCGGATTTCCACCAGCCCCTGGTCCCGCCGTTCGCGGTTCTGTTCGGCAAGGTCCCGTCCGTGCGCCGCCAGGTCCACGGAAATGTCCACGAACCGGTTGGCCACCTCAACCGCTGCCGAAACCGCCGACGCACGCCGTGCCTGCAGGCGCCGGCGACGGGCACGCTCCGCCGCTTCCTCCCTTGCCCGGCGCTCAGTGGCGGCCGCCCGTTCGAGGGACACGGCCCGGTTGCGGGTAGCGGTGAGCTGTTCTTCGGAACTGCGCAGCGAGAGCCTGGCTTCCACCTCTGCGGCACGGGCCGCTGTGGCAGCAAGCGCCAGCCGGTCCCGCTGGTCAGTGGACGGTTCCTCGTCGGCGGGGACCTCCTGCGCTGCTGCCAGCCTCGCGGCGATCCCCGCCAGCGCTTCCTCCTCCGCCACCACGTTGGCTTCCGCCCGCAGCAGGGACGCCTGGAGGCGTTCATCCTCTCCCACGGCGCTGCGCAGCACCGAATTCAGGTGGCCAAGCCGTTCGGCCACGGCAGCCAGGCGGGCGTCGGAGTCGTGCAGCTTGTCCAGGGCCGCATCTGCCCGCTGTTTGGCTTCGGACTGGCGGCCCTCGGCGCCGGCCAGGGCAAACCTGCTCCGCTCCAGCCCCGCGCTTACCCCGGCAAGTTGGGTTTCGGCGTCGGCCACTGCGGCCTGGACTTCGAGCAGTGACGGCGCCTTCGCCGAACCGCCGGTCGCGGAGACGGCCGTAAAAACATCGCCGGCCAACGTCACGGCAACTGTCTCCGGGCTCCGTGCCACCAGGGCAGCCGCTTCCGTGATGTCGTTGACGACGGCGGTCCCGGCGAGCAGGTGCCGCACCGCCGGGAGGTGTCCACCGGCACCGGCCACCAGGCCGGAAGCCCATTGGGCGCCAGGCGGCAGGTCCACGTCCCGCTGGGGCGCGGTGCCCGATACCCCGGCAGAGCCCAGCAGCAGCGCCGCCCGCCCGGCGTCGTCCGACTTCAGCAGTTCCAGGACAGCAGCTGCGGCCCCCGGGTCCTGGACCAGGACAGCCTCAGAGGCGTCCCCCAGCGCAGCGGCAATGGCTGTCTCGAAGCCTGCCTGCACCGTGAGTTCGCCGGCGAGGGTGCCCAGTACGCCGGCCACTCCGGCCTGTACTGCATGGCGGGCGCCGTCCTTGCGTTCCAGGCCAAGCCTGAGGGCATCCAGCCTGGCGGCCAGTGCGTCGCGGCGGCGGATCCCTTCATTGACCTCCAGTTTGAGGCCGGCGATGTCTTCCGTCACGCCGTCAAGAGCGGCCGACGCCTCCTCGTAATCGGCGTCCAGGGATTCCTCTCCCTCTTCGACGCCCGCCACCTGGTTTTCCAGGGCAGTGAATTCGGCCTGGGCCTTGGCGCGGCGGCCTGAGCCGGCGGACAGGGACTCCCGCAGCCGGCCCAGTTCGGCCTGGGCGGACTCAACCCGCGAACGGGCTGCGGCAACCTGACCGGCGAGCCGGGCCAGGCCTTCGCGCCGGTCTGCGGCCGCGCGGAGTTCGGCCGCAAGACGTTTATCCTCGGTGAGCGCTGCCTGCTCCGCTTCGGCTTTTTGCGCGGTGGCGGCGGCCAAGGTGGTGCGCAGGCCCTGGACGGTAACGCCCAGGCCCGCGGCTTCGGCCTGGACCCGGGCGGCCTGCTGCTCCAGATGTTCGGGGTCGCGGCCGGTTGGCGGGGCCTCATCCGACCCGAGCAGGCGGCTGCGTTCCTGCGCAAGTGACCCGAGTGAGCGGAGCCGTTCCCTGGCTGCGGACAGCCGGTACCAGGTATCCCGGGCGGCGTTCAGCTGCGGCGTGGCCTCAGCTGCCAACTGTTCCATAACGGCCTGCTCACGGCGGCCTTGTTCAAGCGCCTGCCCAACGGCGGCGCGCCGGGTTTTCAGCGCAGCCTCATCGGCGACCTCCCGGTCAAGGGCCCGCTGCAGTGACACGAGGTCGTCAGCCAAAAGCCGGGCCCGGGCGTCCCGGACGTCGAACTGGACCCGTTGTGCCCGGCGGGCCACTTCCGCCTGCTTTCCCAGGGGCGTCAGCTGGCGGCGGATCTCGCCGGTGAGGTCCGAGAGCCGCTGCAGGTTGGCCTGCATGGCCTCAAGCTTGCGCACCGTCCGTTCCTTGCGGCGGCGGTGCTTCAGGATGCCGGCGGCTTCTTCAATGAAGCCCCGCCGGTCCTCGGGGGTGGCGTGCAGGACCCTGTCGAGTTGCCCCTGCCCCACGATGACGTGCATTTCCCGGCCCAGGCCCGAATCGGAGAGCAGTTCCTGGATGTCCAGCAGCCGGCAGCCGGCACCGTTGATGGCGTACTCGGATCCGCCGGTCCGGAAGAGTGTCCTCGAAATGGTGACTTCGCTGTATTCAATGGGCAAGGCGCCGTCTGCGTTGTCGATGGTCAGCGATACGTGGGCACGGCCCAGCGGCGGCCGGCCGGAGGTGCCCGCAAAGATGACGTCTTCCATCTTCCCGCCGCGGAGTGTTTTGGCCCCCTGCTCCCCCATCACCCAGGCAAGGGCGTCCACCACATTGGATTTGCCGGACCCGTTCGGACCCACCACGGCGGTGACGCCCGGTTCAAAGTCGAAGGTGGTGGCGGACGCGAAAGACTTGAACCCCCGGACGGTCAGGCTTTTGAGGTGCAAGGTGTTTCTGGTCTCCTGGCTGGTGGTGCTGTCGCTTACCGGCCTTAAATCTACTTGCTTCCACCGACAGTGGGTGGACCTGCGGACTTCCACACACTTTTGCGGGATCGCGGCCCACATCCGCAAACTGCCTTGCCCGGCTTTTTCGGCGGGCATAGGCTCACGATCACAGGTTGCTAGAAACCGCTTGGCCAAGTGGTCTCACCCGGGTCCTCGGACCGGTTCCACTCATGGCTGGATCCTTCGCAGGTGCAGACTGCGCGGATGGGCGTTTCAAAGATCAGCCGGATTAACTGAATATCTTGGTTTGGCCGCCTCTGGGGTGGGCGGTGAAGGTTCGGGCCACATCCATGTCGGCCGCCAACGCATTGCGCGTCTTCAAATCAGGAGTTCCCATGCCAGCATCCCCCGCCCAGCGGCCTCTCACAGCCTTCCAGCGGATAGTAGGTCCACTAGCCGTCGCGCTCCTCGCCGCGCTGCTGCCGGTGGGACTTCCGGCGGGATTCCTGGCGTCGGCAGCTGCCGCGGACCCGTGCGCACCGCTGATCAACGCCGTCGCCTGCGAGAACTCCAAGCCCGGTGCTGACCCCAACGTCTGGGACATCGACGGAGCCGGTGACGAATCCATTCAGGGGTACGCCACGGAAATGAGCGTCAATGCGGGCCAGCCAGTGCGGTTCAAAGTCGACACTGCTGCGCCCAGCTACACCATCGCCATCTACCGGACAGGCTGGTACCAGGGCCTGGGCGCCCGGAAAATTGCCGACGTGACACCGTCGGCCCCGCGCCAGACCCAGCCGCAGTGCCTGCGGGACGCGGCCACAGAACTTTACGATTGCGGGACCTGGGCCGTTTCGGCCACATGGCAGGTTCCGGCCACCGCAGTGTCCGGCGTGTACTTTGCCCTGCTCACCCGCCCCGACACAGGCGACAGCAGCCACATCACCTTCGTGGTCCGCAACGACAGCAGCCACTCGGACGTCGTCTTTCAAACATCGGACACCACCTGGCAGGCCTACAACAGCTATGGTGGCTCCGACTTTTACGAAGGTGCCGCCAATGGCCGCGCCTACAAAATCAGCTACAACCGGCCTATCAATACCCGCAACGGCACCGACGGACGCGACTTCTTTTTCAGCAATGAGTACCCCTTGGTCCGCTTCCTCGAGAAGAACGGTTACGACGTCAGCTATATCAGCGGTCTGGACACCGACCGCAGCGGCGCGTTGCTGCTGAACCACAAGGTTTTCCTCTCCGTTGGCCACGACGAGTACTGGTCCGGGCCACAGCGCAGCAACGTCGAGGCGGCACGGAACGCGGGCGTCAACCTGCAGTTCCTCTCAGGGAACGAAATGTATTGGCGCGTGCGGTTTGAACCCTCCCCGGTGGACGGGGCCGCGCACCGGACCATCACTTCGTATAAGGAGACCTGGGCCAACGGCAAGATCGATCCCAGTCCAGGCTGGACCGGTACATGGCGGGATCCGCGGTATGCCTCCCAAGCCAACGGCGGCGGCCTGCCTGAAAACGCGCTGACCGGCACCATGTACATGTCCAACTACACGGACATGCCGATTCGTGTCAGCTCTGCGGAGGGAAAATCCCGGCTTTGGCGCAACACATCGCTGGCCAGCCTGGCTGCCGGTTCCACAGCCGCACTGGCTGAACACACTGTGGGGTATGAGTCCGATGAAGACCTGGACAACGGTTTCCGGCCAGCGGGCCTGATCCGGCTGTCCACGTCGACCGGAACCACACCGGAGTATCTCCGCGACTACGGAAACACTGTTTCCGCTGGCACCACCACCCACAACCTCACCCTGTACAAGGCGGCCAGTGGGGCACTGGTTTTCGGTGCCGGAACCGTGCAATGGACCTGGGGGCTGGATCAGGAACACGACGGCCCCGGGGCGCCGGCTGACCCCAGGATCCAGCAGGCCCAAATCAACCTGCTGGCTGACATGGGTGCCCAGCCGGGCACCAGGGACACCGCGCTGGCGGCCGCTGCGCGCAGCACAGACACGACCGGCCCCACAGTGGCAATCACCGCACCGGCGGACAACGCCGGTCTGGTGCACGGGACCAGCGTCACCGCCTCGGGGACTGCCACGGACGTGGGGGGCATTGTGGCCGGCGTCGAAGTTTCAACTGACGGCGGCACGTCCTGGCACCCAGCCCAAGGAAAGCAGAACTGGACATACACCTACATCCAAAAGGGTCTGGGCACTGCTGCCCTGAAGGTGCGCGCCGTGGACGACAGCGCGAATATCGGTGCCGTTGCCACCCGGACCGCCCAGCTCACCGGCCCCTACTCCGTATTTGGCCAGCAGATACCAGCGATACCCGACGCCCAGGATGGCGGCGCGTATGAGCTCGGATTGAAGATCACCCCCACCGTGGATGGTTTCATCAGCGGCGTCCGGTTCTACAAGAGTTCAGCCAACACGGGAACACACAACGGTTCACTCTGGAATTCCGCCGGCCAGCGGCTGGCCACGGCGGCCTTCACGGCCGAGACAGCTTCCGGCTGGCAGAAGGTGAGCTTCGGCCAGGCCGTCGCCGTCTCTGCAGGCAGCACCTACACGGTTTCCTACACAGCCCCGAACGGCCACTACGCGAGCACCAACTACCAGTGGGTCAGCTTCGGCTCCGTCGAGCCCCCGTTGACCGTGGCGGGGGGCTTCGGCAGCCCGCCGGCCGGTGTCTACGGTGTGGCCGGCTCCCATCCCACCAGCAGCTACAACAGCGGAAACTACTTCGTCGATGCGTTGTTCGAACTGACCGACAACACGCCACTCTCCGCGGGCGGGCAGTGGCCCCTCCCGGGATCGTCCAGTGTTCCGCAGGGCTCCACCGTCGGGGCAATCTTCTCCAAGCCCGTCACGGCGTCCACGGTCAGCCTGACCCTGAAGGATGCAAATGGCGCGCCGGTTGCCGGGGCCTCGGCCTACGATCCTGTCTCCCGGAAGGCCACCTTCACCCCGGCTGCTCCGCTGGCCCTTGCCACCACCTTCACCGCGACGCTCACGGGCACCACTTCCAGTGGGGTCACCCTCAGCTCGGGTGGGTCCTGGTTCTTCACCACAGTAGTTTCCCCGCCACCGCCAGGTTCCTGCCCCTGCAGCTTCTATGACGAGTCCGTGGTCCCGGCCATCGAAGAGGTCATGGACGGCGTTCCATTGACCCTCGGGATCCGCTTCTCCGGCACCACCAGCGGAACTGTAACCGGCGTGAAGTTCTACAAGTCCGCCGGTAACACGGGCACCCACACCGGTTACCTTTTCACAGGCGGTGGCCAGCAGCTCGCCTCCGTCACCTTCGCCAACGAGAGCACCTCCGGATGGCAAACAGCATTCTTTGACCAGCCGGTGTCCATCAACGCCAACGCGGAATACGTTGTCGCCTACAAGTCGCTTACGGGCGCCTACTCGGCAACCGGCAACGGGTTCGGCAACGGCTTGAGCGTAGGAAACCTGCGGACTTACTCGGACGCCGGTGCCTACTCATACTCCGGCGACTTCCCAGGATCGCATTCCTCGGCGAGTTACCTGGTGGACGTGGTGGCGCAGTTCCCCGACCCGCCGTTC
>NZ_LFQH01000125.1:0-934 GCF_001238605.1 Arthrobacter sp. ZBG10
ATCCGGGGTTTAAAACCACTGAGGTGGAGTTGAACGACGGCGGTGTGTGGGTGGTGTCGAAGTCGAAGAACGCCGTGGGCCGGTTGAATTACCCGTCCCGGGTGCTGGACGGTGCGGTGACGCCGGCGTCGACGGCTTTTGACATCCTGCAGGACGCCGGCGAGGTGTTTGTTGATGACGAGTCGGGTTCAACGCTGAACCAGGTGTCCGCCGCTAACATGCGCCTGGGCGGGGACAAGCAGCTGCCGGGTGCTGCTGCGGTCAGTTTCGGGTCCGCCGTTTTGGCGGTGACGGATGCCGCTTCGGGGAAGGTTTGGGCGGTCTCGCCGTCCACCGTTAACGGCTTTGATGAAGAAGCGACGGAGCCGGTGCTGGTGGGCGCGGCGGGGACTGTTTCTGCGGTGGGTGCCGATGACCGGATTTATTCGGTGGACCCGGACTCGGGCGTGGTGACGGTGACCGGTGTTGATGCCAATGGAGTGGTGCTCTCTTCGGAGTCCGAGACGTGGGATGCGTTGAAGGGTGCGGGGGACCTCCAGCTGACGGTGGTGGGGGACCAGCCCGTTGTTCTGGATGCTGCTGCCGGGAGGTTGTTCCTGCCCGGTGGCAGGCAGCTGGACCTGGCGGATGCGCGGGACGCGAAGCTGCAGGCGTCCGGTCCGGCGAGTGACTTTGTGGCGGTTGCCACGCAGAAGGCGTTGCTGAAGCAGCCCCTGGATGGTGGTACGGCGAAGACGGTGGGTTTTGACGGTGAGGGTGTGCCGGCGGCTCCGGTCCAGTTGGCCGGGTGTGTGCATGCTGCGTGGTCGGGGGCGAACAAATACGTCCGGGACTGCGTCAATGATGCTGATGACAAGAATGTGGCCGTGCCCAAGGCGAGTGCGTCGCCGTCGTATGTTTTCCGGGTGAACCGGGACCTGGTGGTCCTCAATGA
>NZ_LFQH01000126.1:0-507 GCF_001238605.1 Arthrobacter sp. ZBG10
GCTCCCGGAGAGCAGGGCATGGCCACTGACCTCATCCGTGAAGCGGCGGAACGCACTTCCTCCATCGCCGGCTGGCTTGAGAACCGGGATCCGGGTTCGCTCCTTAGCGAGGTGCAGACCTTCGCCCGGAACAAGCCGGGCACCTTCCTGCTGCTGGCAGCCGGCGCCGGTATCCTTGCCGGCCGCCTTACCCGTGGACTCACCGCCGGACCCACCGAGAGCAATACCGTATCCACCCCCTCCGGTCAGCACGTAGCCGGCCACTCACCGCAGAGTGAACCGCGGCAGCAGGAAACGGTAATCGCCGCGGGAAGCGACGCTGACCTTTACGCTGAGCCTGTCGTCGGCGGCGGGACTCCGGTATCCACGGCGTCCCTCCCGGCCGGCACGTCGGCGGACACACCGTTGCGGTTCGAGGATGACCCCTACGATCCGGCCAAGGGACGTCAGCTGTGAGCAGCCAAATCCCCGAACCGGCCCCGAGTGAGGCCCATCGGAAAGCGGATA
>NZ_LFQH01000127.1:0-340 GCF_001238605.1 Arthrobacter sp. ZBG10
GTGAAGCGCGGCATGGCCGAGATGCTCAAGGGCGGCGTCATTATGGACGTTGTCAACGTTGAACAGGCCCGCATCGCCGAGGACGCCGGTGCCGTGGCCGTGATGGCCCTGGAACGCGTTCCGGCCGATATCCGCGCCCAGGGCGGCGTCTCCCGCATGTCCGATCCCGACATGATTGACGCCATCATCGATGCCGTGTCCGTCCCGGTCATGGCCAAGGCCCGGATCGGCCACTTTGTCGAAGCCCAGGTCCTGCAGTCCCTCGGTGTTGACTACATCGACGAATCCGAGGTCCTGACCCCGGCCGACTACGTCAACCACATCGACAAGTGGAACTTCA
>NZ_LFQH01000128.1:0-4294 GCF_001238605.1 Arthrobacter sp. ZBG10
CCATGGTTGTTGGCCCCATGATTGCTGGGCGGGTGGTTGGCCCCATGGTTGCTGGCCCTGTTGCCCCGGCCATTGTCCGGATTGTTGCTGGCCCTGCTGCCCTGGCCACTGTCCGGAGGGTGCCTCGGACGGCCACCGCGGCTGGCCGGGTTGTCCAGCGGCCGGCCGTTGCCCCTGTTGCTGGCCTGGCTGCTGTTCGGGCGCCTCCCCGTCGCTGCCGGCCGGCTCCTGCGGGCCTGAATCCTGTGGTGACACCGTGTTCCCTCCCCAATGCGTAAATCCAACGCCGCCCGGAGAAGCTGCCGCGGCCTGCGCCTGGCGCCCCGGAACGGCGGGCATGACCCCAGCCTATAGTTCCGGCGTCGGGCGGCCTAGCATCCCGCCATGCCGTAGCCGGCTGAACACGACAAACCTTGCCTGATAAGGGAATATATAACTATGAAGGCACGCATTCTGGTGGTAGACGATGACGAAGCGCTGGCCGAAATGATTGGAATTGTGCTGCGCAATGACGGATTTGAACCCGTTTTCTGCGCGGACGGCGCCCAGGCGCTGGATATCTTCCGGTCATCGCGGCCCGACCTCGTGCTGCTTGACCTCATGCTCCCTGGCGTGGACGGTATCGAGGTGTGCCGGCAGATCCGGTCCGAGTCCGATGTGCCGATCGTGATGCTCACGGCAAAGGCGGATACTTCGGATGTTGTCCGCGGCCTGGAATCCGGTGCGGACGACTACGTCCCCAAACCGTTCAAGCCCGCAGAGTTGGTGGCAAGGGTCAGGGCCAGGCTCCGCCCGGGCGACCAAAAAGCCCCGGAGACGCTCCGCATCGCCGACATCACCATCGATGTCGCCGGCCACACCGTCAGCAGGGGCAGCGAGCGGATCTCCCTGACGCCGCTCGAGTTTGACCTGCTGGTGGCGCTGGCCCGTAAACCCTGGCAGGTTTTCACCCGGGAACTGCTGCTGGAACAGGTCTGGGGTTACCGCCACGCCGCCGATACGCGCCTGGTCAACGTCCACGTCCAGCGCCTGCGCTCCAAGATCGAACAAGACCCGGAAGCCCCGGAAGTTGTATTGACGGTGCGTGGTGTCGGCTACAAAGCAGGGGCCTGATCCCACGCCGCAGGATTCCACTCCGGAGGACGGGGAACGCGGCCTCGACGGTGCGCCGCCCGTAACCGGCGCCCCGGCCGTCCCCGCCGGACACGACGGCCCCCCGGGCTATGCGCCGGAGCATACGGATGCCCTCACCCCCGGGTTCCGGCAGGTGACGTTCCGCACCAGGATCTGGCGCCGCCGCGCCCTTATTGTCGGCTGGCGCGTGGCACGGCTCGTGGGCACGGGAGCGCGGCGCTTCCTGCCCGCGTTGAGGTTCATCGCCCGCGCCCTGCAGCGTCGGTGGCGCCGCTCCCTGCAGTTCCGCACGGTCCTGACCACGCTGATGCTGGCGGTGACCTCGTTCGCCGTGGTGGGTGCGTACCTGTCCAACCAGATCGCCAACAACCTCTTCCAGGAACGCCTTACCCAGGCGGAATCCGAGACGCGTTACAACGTCAAGCAGGTCCAGGAGACGTTCGACGGCGCCCAGGTCACCGACCAGTCCAGCGTCATCACCCTGGTGTACGACACACTTAACGCCGTGGAGGGTCGCGGCTCGGTCATCCAGCGTCGGTACGTCTTCGAGGCCAAGCCCGAACAGACCAAACCCAGGAACCGGTGGGTGGAATCGCGTGCCTCGGACCAGCTGACCGTCAGCGTCATCCCGCCGGACCTTCGGAAAGCTGTCCAGTCGTCCGGCAAGGATCAGTACTGGGCTTCCACCGTGATCCCGGTGGGCACGGAGGACCGGCCGGGCATCGCCGTCGGAAACCTCGTGACCTTTAACGGGACCGTCTACGAGCTGTACCTGATTTACGACCTGAACACCGCCCAGCAGACCCTGGACGAGATCCAGGGTGTGCTCTGGGCAGGTGGAGCCGTGATGGTGCTGCTGATCGGAGCCGTTGCCTGGTACGTCACGCGGAACGTGGTGAGCCCTGTCAGCCATGCCGCCATGGTGTCGGAGAAACTCGCAGCGGGACAGCTGCAGGAACGCATGGTTGTCCGCGGCGAGGATGAGGTTGCCCGGTTGGGGGCCTCCTTCAACCATATGGCGGCGAGCCTGCAGGAACAGATCACCCAGCTTGCCACCTTGTCCCAAATGCAGCAGCGCTTCGTCTCCGACGTCTCCCACGAACTGCGGACCCCGCTGACAACCGTGCGGATGGCAGCCGAAGTGCTCTACGACGCCCGCGACGACTTCGACCCCATCAATAAGCGTTCCGCCGAACTGCTGTACAACCAGGTGGAGCGGTTCCAGTCCTTGCTGTCCGACCTCCTGGAGATTTCGCGCTTCGACGCCGGCGTCGCCGAACTGGACGCGGAAGCGGAAGACATCCGGCACGTCGTGGCGCACGTCATCGAGGGCGCCGCCCCCGTGGCAGCCGAATACGGCTCCGAACTCATTCTCAGCGCACCGGCCGAGCCCGTCATCGTGGACATGGACGCCCGCAGGATCGACCGTATCCTGCGGAACCTCATCCTGAACGCCGTGGAACACGGCGAAGGGAAACCGGTGGCCATCACCGTCGCCGCCAGCCAGACCGCCGTTGGGATTTCCGTCCGCGATCACGGCATGGGGATGGAACCGGCCGAAGCCGCCCGCGTTTTTGACCGGTTCTGGCGCGCCGATCCCGCCCGCGCCCGCACCACCGGAGGCAGCGGTCTGGGCCTGTCGATCGCCATGGAAGACACCAAACTGCACAACGGCTGGCTGCAGGCCTGGGGCCGCAAAGGCAGCGGCGCCAACTTCCGGCTCACGGTGCCGCTGCGCCAGGGTGAAGGCATCGACGCCTCACCCGTTCCACTTGAACCTGATGACACCATGGTGCAGGGTCAGCCGGGGAGCATTCCCAGGGAGGCCGACCAACGCAACATGCTGATCCTCGAAGCCGGTGCCTCACACCTGGCACCGGCAATCACCTCCAAGGAGACACCATGACGGGCCGTAGCAGGGGTGCAACCAGGCTGGCGGCCATCATGCTGGCGATGCTGCTTGCTGTCCTGGCAGGCTGCGCCCGGATTCCCACGGCCGGCCCTGTTGGCAAAAGCAGCGAGGGCAGTGCGGGAAACCTCAGTGCCCCGGTGTTCCTGCCGGCCGCCCCGCAGCCCGGAGCGTCGCCGGAGACCATCATTGACTACTTCTACCGTGCCGGCAGTGGCTACGAGGACGATTACGCCGTGGCCCGCCAATACCTGACGCAGGCATCCTCCGTGAGTTGGAAGCCGGATCAGCGGGCCCTGGTGTACCGCGAAGCCAGGGTGGTGGCCACGGAGACGGAGAACGTCTATAACTACGAACTGGACGTGTCCTACACGGTCAATGCAGACGGCATTGCCACCCAGTCGCCTGAAGGGACCGTGGAGAAGATCCCGGTCACCCTTACCCAGGTGGACGGTGAGTGGCGGATCTCGGCGATACCGGACGGCACGGCCATCGCAGAGGAAACCTTCAAGGTCATCTACGGGGCTTTTCCCATCTACTTCTACGATCCCACTTTTACGTTCGCCGTCCCTGATGTCCGCTGGTTCATCAGGAACAAAACAGTCAAGGCCATGACCAGTGCCCTGCTGGCCGGTCCTGCACCGTACCTGCGTGGCGCGGTGGCAAGTGCTTTCCCTTCCGGCATCAAACTGGCAAGGGAGTCGGTGCCGGTGGTTTCCGGGGCCGCCCAGGTGGACTTGAGCGCCAAGGAGCTCACTGAAACCTCGCCGGAAGACCGGCTGCGCATGCAGATGCAGCTGACGCTGACCTTCCGGAGCCAACCGGACGTGGTAAATGTGGAACTGCGAGCCAACCAGGACCTGGTACGGGTGGAGGACACCGGCGCGGTCCTGCCGCCGGTCCAGGACAAGAGCGTTCCCTCGCGCCAGATCGCCATCAGCGGCAATGAACTGGTCCGGTACGAGAACAACAGGATTTCGCCGCTGCCGGACATGCAGTCCGTGTCCGCCCTCGGCCCGCGTTTCCCGGCCGAATCCCCGGTGTCCCAAAGTGCAGCCTTCCTCAACGAGGGCCGCACCACGCTGTACAGCATCGTCCCGGGGCAGCCGGCACGCGCCCTGACTACCAGGTCCACCCTGACCAGGCCTTCCTTCAGCCTCAACGACTGGGTCTGGACTGCCGGGCCGGGAGCGGCGGGGGAGACCGAAGTCGTAGCATTCCGCCCCGCCGGTGTGGCAGAAGGTGCTGCAC
>NZ_LFQH01000129.1:0-235 GCF_001238605.1 Arthrobacter sp. ZBG10
TGTCCGCCCCCGCTGATTCCGGGCCCACGCTGGTGACCCCGTCCTTGCTGCGGGACTGGCCGCTGCCCGCGCCGGGATCGGACAAGTACTCGCGGGGGTCGGTGCTGGTGATCGGCGGGGCACGTGCAACACCGGGCGCCGCGCTGCTGGCCGGCAGGGCTGCGCTCCGGTCGGGAGCGGGAAAGCTGACGTTGGCAGTGGCTGCCTCCGCGGCCGTCCAGGTGGGGGTGGCCCT
>NZ_LFQH01000013.1:0-65051 GCF_001238605.1 Arthrobacter sp. ZBG10
GGCCCTTTCTCGTTGCCTGGGTGCAGTGCGGGGTTGTCAGCGCGCGCGGCTCCGCAGGCCGGCTCCTGCTGCCATCAGGTTCGCCAGCAGGTCGTCAAAAAGCAGGGCGGCGGACTTGGCGGAATCACCGGGCCAGTGGTGCACCGGATGGGCGGCGCCCTGGATCTGCTGCCAGTTGGCCTGCTCCGGAATCCGGGGGCTCAGCAGGAGGTCGCCGAACATTGATTCCATTTCCGCGAGGCGGTAGGTGTGTTCGGATGACCCGGGCCGGACCCGGTTGGCCACGATCCCGGCGGGGGAGAGGTTGGGGGCGAACTCGCGGCGGAAGAGCTGGATGGCGCGCATGGTGCGTTCCGTTCCGGCCACCGAGAACAGGCCCGGCTCGGCCACCAGGGCCACTTTGTCGCTGGCTGACCAGGCCATCCTGGTCAGGCCGTTAAGCGACGGCGGGCAATCGATCAGCACCAGCTCGTAGGTCCCGGCGCCGGCCAGCACCGTTGACAGCCTGCGGAGGTCGCGCCGGCCAAGATCAGGCCGGTCGTAGATGCCCGTATAAGCGGAGCCCACCGCAACATCGAGCACGGCGGGGCCGGCACCGTTGCTCTTGGCCCGAGCGGTCCAGCCGCTGCCCACCACGTTCTCCGCAAGCCTGGCGCGGCGGGGGCTTTTCAGCATCCGGCCGATGTCCAGCTGGCCGTCCTGCTGGACGCCGAGGGCGGTGGTGGCGTCCGCGTGCGGATCAAGGTCCACAACCAGCGTGCGGATGCCCGCGGCCAGCGCCGCAGACGCCAATCCTGTGGTGACGGAAGTCTTACCGACTCCACCCTTAAGGCTGCTGATGCTGACTACTTGCACTGGAAGACCAAAACCTAACGCCGGATGCCGTGTTGGGAGCAGAGATGCTCCGGCGGAGCCGAAGCAGGGCAGCCCTGCTGCCCCAACCATCATATGTTGACGGCCGGGCTAATCTTGCGTTCAGCAGGCCCCGGGCATGGCACCGGTGCCCATAGCCGGGAGCCGGTACTTTTGGGCCCGGTGGAAGCGGCGAGGAGATGACGGCGAAATCTGTGACGGTTGCCACAAAGATTTGTGTTTGGCGGCAACGGTCCTAGACACTGTGACCACTCACCGATCCACCCGCGATGATGCAGGAGAAGTATGTTTTCCAAGATTCTGGTGGCCAACCGCGGCGAAATCGCGATCAGGGCCTTCCGCGCCAGCTACGAGCTGGGCGCCAAGACCGTTGCTGTGTTTCCCAACGAGGACCGCAACTCGATCCACCGCCAGAAGGCCGATGAGGCCTACCTCATTGGCGAGCAGGGACACCCCGTCCGGGCCTACCTGGACGTTGCCGAAGTTGTACGGGTGGCCAAGGAGTCCGGTGCGGACGCCATCTACCCCGGCTACGGCTTCCTTTCCGAGAACCCGGACCTGGCCCGCGCGGCCAAAGAAGCGGGCATCACCTTTGTTGGGCCGCCCGCCGAGGTCCTGGAGCTCGCCGGCAACAAGGTCGCAGCCCTGAAGGCTGCCAAGGAAGCCGGCGTGCCCGTCCTTAAGTCCAGCGAGCCGTCCAAGGACCTCGATGAACTGATCGCCGCCGCCGACGAAATCGGCTTCCCCATCTTCGCCAAGGCCGTGGCCGGCGGCGGCGGCCGCGGCATGCGGCGCGTCGACACCCGTGAAGCGCTTCCGGAAGCCCTCCAGGCAGCCATGCGCGAGGCGGACGCCGCATTCGGGGACCCCACCATGTTCCTCGAACAGGCAGTCCTGCGGCCCCGCCACATTGAAGTGCAGATCCTCGCGGACGCTGAGGGCAACGTGATGCACCTCTTCGAGCGTGACTGTTCCATCCAGCGCCGGCACCAGAAGGTCATCGAGATCGCCCCGGCCCCCAACCTGGACGAAGGCATCCGCCAGGCCCTCTACCGGGACGCCGTAAAATTTGCCCGCGCCCTGAACTACGTCAACGCCGGAACCGTCGAGTTCCTGGTGGACACCGTGGGCGAACGCGCCGGACAGCACGTGTTCATCGAGATGAACCCCCGCATCCAGGTGGAGCACACCGTGACGGAGGAAGTCACGGATGTGGACCTGGTCCAGGCCCAGCTGCGGATCGCCGCCGGCGAAACCCTCGCGGACCTCGGCCTGTCCCAGGAAACCGTCCAGCTCAAGGGCGCCGCCCTGCAGAGCCGCATCACCACCGAGGACCCGGCCAACGGGTTCCGGCCCGACGTCGGAAAGATCACCGGTTACCGTTCCGCCGGTGGCGCAGGCGTAAGGCTCGACGGCGGCACCGTCTACTCGGGTGCCGAAATCAGCCCCCACTTCGACTCCATGCTGGTTAAGCTCACCTGCCGCGGCCGGGACTACCCTGCTGCCGTGGCCCGGGCCCGCCGCGCCCTCGCGGAGTTCCGGATCCGTGGCGTCTCCACCAACATTTCGTTCCTGCAGGCGGTGCTGGACGATCCCGACTTCATCGCCGGCAACGTGGCCACCAGCTTCATCGACGAACGCCCGGAGCTCCTTAAGGCCCGCGTCTCCGCTGACCGCGGCACCAAGCTCCTGACGTGGCTGGCAGATGTGACAGTCAACAAGCCCAACGGCGAACTGAAGGTCCACTCGAACCCGGCAGACAAGCTTCCCGCCGTCAAGGGCCTGCCGGCGGCACCCGGTTCCCGCCAGAAACTCCAGGAGCTCGGACCCGAGGGGTTCGCCGCGTCGCTGCGGGCGCAAAACGCCGTCGCCGTCACGGACACCACGTTCCGCGACGCGCACCAGTCGTTGCTGGCCACCCGTGTCCGCACCCGCGACCTGGTGGCAGCCGGACCCGCCGTCACGGCGCTCCTGCCGGAACTGCTCTCCGTTGAGGCCTGGGGCGGTGCAACCTACGACGTTGCCCTGCGCTTCCTCGGCGAGGACCCCTGGGACCGGCTGGCGGCCCTGCGCAAGGCGCTGCCCAACGTCTGCCTGCAGATGCTGCTCCGCGGCCGGAACACCGTGGGTTACACCCCGTACCCGGAAGAGGTGACCGAAGCCTTCGTTAACGAAGCGGCTGCCACCGGCATCGACATCTTCCGGATCTTCGATGCGCTCAATGACGTCAGCCAGATGGCCCCGGCCATCCGCGCCGTCCGGGCCACCGGAACCGCCGTGGCCGAGGTGGCACTCTGCTACACCTCGGACATGCTCGACCCGGCGGAGACGCTCTACACGCTTGACTATTACCTGGCCCTGGCGCAGAAGATCGTCGACGCCGGCGCTCACATCCTCGCCATCAAGGACATGGCCGGCCTGCTGCGCCCTGCCGCCGCAGCCAAACTCGTCACCGCCCTTCGCGAGCGGTTCGACCTGCCGGTGCACCTGCACACCCACGACACCGCAGGCGGCCAGCTGGCCACGCTCCTGGCGGCCGTGGACGCCGGTGTGGACGCCGTGGATGTGGCCTCCGCATCCCTGGCAGGCACCACCAGCCAGCCTTCCGCTTCGGCCCTGGTCGCGGCGCTGGCCCACACGCCCCGCGACACCGGGCTCAGCCTGGCCGCCGTCAGCTCGCTGGAGCCGTACTGGGAGGCGGTCCGCCGCGTCTACGCCCCGTTCGAATCCGGCCTGCCGGGCCCCACAGGGCGCGTGTACCAGCACGAGATCCCCGGCGGCCAGCTCTCCAACCTCCGCCAGCAGGCAATGGCCCTGGGCCTGGGGGAGCGTTTCGAAGCCATCGAGGACATGTACACCGCTGCGGACCGCATCCTGGGCCGCCTGGTGAAGGTCACGCCGTCGTCCAAGGTGGTCGGTGACCTGGCCCTGCACCTGGTGGGCCTGAACGCCGACCCGGCGGACTTCAACGAAAACCCGCAGAACTACGACATCCCCGATTCCGTCATCGGCTTCCTGTCCGGCGAACTGGGGGATCCTCCCGGTGGCTGGCCGGAGCCGTTCCGCACCAAGGCACTCCAGGGCCGGGCCGTGAAGGTCCGGGACGTGGAGCTCAGCGCCGAGGACAGCGCGGCGCTGAAGGCGGATTCCAAAACCCGCCAGCACACGCTGAACCGGCTCCTGTTCGCAGGCCCCACCAAGGACTACCTCAAGAGCGTCGAAACCTTCGGCAACATCTCGGTCCTGGATACCCGCGACTACCTGTACGGGCTGCAGCAGGGCACCGAACACGAGATCACGCTGGAGCGCGGCGTCCGGCTGATCGCTTCCCTCGAAGCAGTCTCGGAGCCGGATGAGAAGGGCATGCGCACCGTGATGTGCACCCTCAACGGCCAGTCCCGGCCCGTGGTGGTAAGGGACCGGTCAGTGGTGAGCAACGTCAAGGCTGCCGAGAGGGCAGACCCGGCCCAGCAGGGCCACGTCGCAGCGCCGTTCGCCGGCGCCGTAACGGTGACCGTGAAGGCCGGTGACACCGTCAGCGCCGGGGATACCGTCGCCACCATCGAAGCCATGAAGATGGAGGCGTCCATCACGACGCCGGTGGGCGGCACTGTTTCACGGCTCGCCATCTCCGCGGTGGAGCAGGTCCAGGGCGGGGACCTGCTGCTCGTCATCGCCTAGGCAGCAAAAAAGCGCGGGGCCACGTGAGGTGGCCCCGCGCTTTTGTGTTCCCCGTCAGCCCCGCGGGGCCGCGTACATCTCGTCGATGACCGTCTCGAAGTCCTTCATGACCTGGGCCCGCTTGACCTTCATGGATGGGGTCAGGTGCCCTGACGCTTCGGTGAAGTCAGCCGGGACGATCCGGAACGACTTGATGGCCTCCGCCTGGGAGACCGAGGCGTTGGCCGCGGTGATGAGGTCCTGGACGGCGGCCTTCACCACGGGATGGCCCGCAGCGTCCGCCAGGGACGTATCGCCCGGCAGGCCGTGGCGCTGGAGCCAGCCCGGCAGCGCCTCGGTGTCCAGCGTGACCAGTGCTCCGATGAAGGGCCGGTTATCGCCCACCACCAGCACCTGCGACACCAGGGCGTCAGCCCGGATCTGGTCTTCGAGGAGAGCCGGGATCACGTTCTTGCCGCCGGCGGTGACGATGATTTCCTTCTTCCGGCCGGTGATCCAGACGAAGCCGTCCTCATCGAGGCGGCCGATGTCACCCGTCCGGAACCAGCCGTCCACGAAGGTTTCGGCCATCAGCTCTTCGCGGTGGTAGTAGCCGTGCATCACGCAAACGCCCTTGGCGAGGATTTCGCCGTCGTCGGCAATCCTGACCGCGTTGCCCGGCAGCGGCTTGCCGACCGAGCCGATCTTGATCCTGGACGGGGTGTTGACCGAAATCGGCGCCGTGGTTTCGGTCAGGCCGTAGCCTTCGAGGACCTGCATTCCGATGCCCTGGAAGAAGTGGCCCAGGCGTTCGCCCAGGGGGCCGCCGCCGGACACGGCGTGGGCAACCTGCCCGCCCATGGCGGCGCGGAGCTTGCCGTAGACCAGTTTGTCGAAAAGCGCGTGGCGCAATTTGAGGCCCAGGCCCACACGGCCGTCCTGCCGGGCTTTGGAGTAGGCGATCGCGGTATCGGCTGCCCGGTGGAAGATGGCGCCCTTGCCACCGTCCTCGGCCTTGGTCAGTGCCGAGTTGTAGACCTTCTCAAAGACGCGGGGTACTGCCAGGATGAACGTGGGCTCGTAGCTCTGCAGGTCCGCCAGGAGGTTCTTGATGTCCGGCGTGTGGGCCACGGTGGTGCCACCGGCCATGGCCAGGACGGAAATGAACCGGGCGAATACGTGCGCCAGGGGAAGGAACATGATGGTCTTGGCGTTTTCGTGGACGATCTCGCCGATGATCGACAGTGCGTTGTCCGAGAGTTCCACAAAATTGCCGTGGGTCAGTTCACAACCCTTGGGCCTGCCGGTGGTTCCGGAGGTGTAGATGATGGTGGCGACGTCGGCCAGGCCGGCCGTGGAGCGGCGCTGCTCCAGGTCCGCATCGCTGACGTCCCCGCCGGCCCCGCGGAGGGCATCCAGGCCGGCGCCTTCCAGCTGCCAGACGTGCTGGAGCCCCGTCAGGGCCTCGGACGTGACGGCCTGCCGGATGATGTTCTCGTGGTGCGCCGACTCCGCAAACGCGGCCACGGCGCCGGAGTCGCCAAGGTTCCAGGCCACCTGCGACGGCGACGACGTTTCGTAGATCGGGACCGAAACCGCGCCGGCGAACCAGATGGCAAAGTCCACCAGGGACCACTCGTAGCGCGTCCGGGACATGATGCCCACGCGGTCACCGGCACCCACGCCGCTGGCGATCAGGCCCTTGGCCAGGACCTGGACGTCGGCCAGGAAGTCCGTGGCGGAAATGTCCTGCCAGGCGCCTGCCGCATCAAGCCGGGAAAACAGTGCGGGGTTGCTGGCTTTGGTGGCCTGCCGCAGTACCAGGTCGGTGATGTTGGTCTCCGGTGCGACAACAACAAGAGGCGGAACACTGAATTCGCGCACTATAGCTCCTTTGATATCCGAGGTCCCGCGCTGGGGTATGCCCCAAGACTAGTATGCCCGCGCAGGCCCATGCAGTAACCAAAGCTACTGGTGAGTAACTTAGTCGTCAATCGGTCCGGCGCCCGGCGTGTGCCGGATTCGCTGCCCGGTCCCGGTGCCGACCTAGAATGGTGGACTATGTACGCACCACCCCCCGGCGAACAGGCCGGCTCCCCGAGAAGGTCCGCCCCGTGGCGGCGCAGGCCCGCCGCCTACCGCGCCAGGGCCCGGCACGGTGAAGGCTTCCGCGAGCACCTGAGGCTGGGCCGGAAGGGCCTGGCCATCGGGATCGACATCGGCGGCACCAAGGTCGCCGCAGGCGTGGTGGACGCCGAAGGCAGGATCCTTCGGGAAGCCCGGCGGTCAACGCCCGGCAACGATCCGCGGGCCGTGGAACGCGTCATTGTGGAACTCGTGGCGGAACTTGGGCAGGGCCACCGGATCTGGTCCGTGGGCATCGGCGCTGCCGGCTGGATGGACCTTGACGGCGGCACGGTGCTGTTCAGTCCGCACCTCGCCTGGCGCAACGAGCCCCTGCGCGCCAACCTCCAGCGCCTGCTCCGCCGCCCCGTGCTGCTGGCGAACGACGCCGACGCCGCTGCCTGGGCCGAATGGCGCTTTGGCGCCGGCCAGGGCGAGGACCGGCTGGTCTGCATCACGCTGGGCACCGGAATCGGCGGGGCCATGGTGATGGACGGCAGGGTGGAGCGGGGACGCTTCGGGGTGGCCGGCGAATTCGGCCACCAGGTCATTATGCCCGGCGGGCACCGCTGTGAATGCGGCAACCGGGGCTGCTGGGAGCAGTACGCCTCCGGCAACGCCCTGGGCCGGGAAGCCCGGCTGCTGGCCATCGCCAACTCGCCCATGGCGCAGGACCTGCTGACGGCGGTGGGCGGACATGCGGACGCCATCACCGGGGCGGTGGTGACGGAGCTGGCGCTCGCCGGCGACTCCGCCTCCCGCGAACTGCTGGAGGAAGTGGGGGAGTGGCTGGGCCTGGGCCTGGCCAACCTCGCCGCAGCCCTGGATCCAGGCCTCTTTGTGATTGGTGGCGGGCTGTGTTCGGCCGGGGACCTCCTGGTGGAACCGGCCCGTAAGGCTTTTGCCCGCAACCTGACGGGCCGGGGTTTCCGGCCCGTGGCAGGCATCGAGCTGGCGGCGCTGGGGCCCAAGGCCGGTCTGATCGGTGCCGCTGACCTGTCCAGGGTAAGCAGCCGCGTCCGCAGCTAGCCGGACCAGGCGCTGGTTCAATTCGGTACATCGATGGATGTACCATTGCCGCATGGAGACTTTAGCTGCCACGTCCGTCCTGGCCCGGTTTGGCTATGCCCTCTCGGACGCCACCAGGGCCCAGGTGCTGCTGGCGCTGCGCGAAGCCCCGGCATACCCGGGCGACCTGGCGTTGGCCGCAGGCGTCAGTAAGCAGAGCCTGTCGAACCACCTGGCCTGCCTGCGCGGCTGCGGGCTGGTGGTCGCGGTCCCTGAAGGCCGCCGGATGCGATACGAACTTGCCGACCCCCGGCTGGGTGATGCCTTGACCGCCCTGCTCGGCGTGGTGGCCGTCGCCAAGGCCGGGTGTGCCTGCGGCAGCGGTGCTGTGGACGGCTGCTGCTGATGGCCGCCGCGTCCGCAGTCCAGGCCCCCACCCGGGACCGCCGTGCCGTCCTGTCCCGCCGGATCCGGTTCCTTGTGGCCGCCACCATCAGCTACAACGTGGTGGAGGCGGTGGTGGCACTGACGGCTGGTTCCCTGGCATCCTCCAGCGCGCTGATCGGATTTGGCCTGGACTCCATTGTCGAGGTGCTCTCCGCCGCTGCCGTGGCCTGGCAGTTCGCGGGCCGTGACCCGGAGGCCAGGGAGAAGACCGCGCTGCGCCTGATCGCGTTTTCCTTCTTTGGCCTGGCCCTGTTTGTTTCGATCGATGCCGTCAGGGCGTTGGCCGGGGCCGGGGAAGCGGACCACTCGACGGTGGGCATTGTGCTGGCAACGGTCAGCCTGGCCGTAATGCCGTTCCTGTCCTGGGCGCAACGGCACGCCGGCCGGGAGTTGGGTTCCCGGTCCGCCGTCGCCGATTCAAAGCAGACCCTGCTTTGTACCTACCTGTCGGCTGTCCTGCTGGTGGGCTTGGTCCTCAATTCAACGCTGGGCTGGTCCTGGGCTGACCCCATCGCCGCTTTGGTGATCGCCGGCATTGCCGTCAAGGAAGGTTTGGCCGCATGGCAGGGCGATGCGTGCTGCGCGCCCTCCTTCACCGCCGCGGACCCCGCAGCCGTCGCGGAGAATGCCGACGGTGCGGACAACGAAGATGCAGCCACAGCCGGGTGCGCCTGCTGCGCACCCCAGGAGCGCCCCGGCGGGGCGTGAGGCTCCGGTCAGGCCTGGTCGAGGAACGTCAGGACGATCAGCACGCAGTTCAGGACCACAATCAGGGTGGCGCTGGTCCAGCCTGCGATCTTCAGAGGCATGGAGTCGGTGTGGATGCCCATGATCTCCCGCTTGCCGGTCAGCCGGATGAGCGGAATCAGGGCGAAGGGGATGCCGAAGCTGAGCAGCACCTGGCTGAGCACCAGGGCAAGGGTGGGTTCGATGCCCGCCGCCAGGATGATGAGGGCCGGGATGAGCGTGATGACCCGGCGGGTCAGCAGCGGGATCCGCACCTTCAGGAGCCCGCCCATGATGGTGGCGCCGGCGTAGCAGCCCACGGAGGTTGAGGCCAGTCCGGAGGCCAGCAGGCCGATGGCAAACACAACGCCGATGGCCGGGCCCAGCGCCGACGTAACGGCTGCGTGGGCCCCGGCAATGGTGTCGGTGCCCTCCACCCCGCGCAGGCTGGACGCCGCCAGCAGCAGCATCGCGATGTTGACCACGCCGGCCAGCAGCAATGCGCCGGCCACATCGAAGCGTGTCGCGCGGATGAGCCGGGTGCGTACGGCCGGGTCGGGGGAGAAGCCGTGCCGGTCCCGGGCCAGGGCGGAATGCAGGTAAATGGCGTGCGGCATCACGGTGGCACCGAGCATGCTCGCCGCCAGCAATACGGTGTCCGTTCCTTCAAACCGGGGGACCAGGCCGGCCAGGGCGCTCCCCGCGTCCGGCGGGTTCACAAACAGGCCGGAGACAAAACCCACGGCAATGACACCAAGCAAAACCAGGATGGCAAGCTCAAATGACCGCTGGCTGCGGTTGGACTGCAGGGTGAGCAGCAACATGGAGGCGATACCGATGATGACCCCACCGACCGGCAGCGGAAGGCCGAACAGCAGGTTCAGGGCCACGGCACCGCCAATCACCTCGGCCATGTCGGTGGCGCCGGCCACAATTTCGGCCTGGACCCAGTAGGCGCGGCGCCGCTTCGTCCCAAGGCGCCGGCCGAGGATTTCCGGCAGGCTCAGCCCCGTCGCAAGCCCCAGCTTGGCTGACTGGTACTGGATCAGCACCGCCATGGCATTGGCGGCCACCAACACCCATACCAGCAGGTAACCGAAGTTGGCCCCGGCCGTGAGGTTGGCGGCAACGTTGCCCGGATCCACGTAGGCAATGGCGGCTACGAAGGCGGGCCCCAGCAACAGCAGCCGGGACCAGGCGCGGGGCGTCGCCGGCTTTTTATTCAAGGTGGTGACGGCCATGATGTGTCCTCGTCGTTGGGGGCGGTGCTACGACGAGAATAGCTTAATTTAGGTGAACCGAAAAGTAGTGTTGAGGGAACCCTTCACATCAGCAGCCGGCCGGTTCAGACGCGGGCGCCGTCGTCGCCGTCTGCCTTCTCCGAGGGCAGCTTCATGATCAGGTAAACCGTGCCGAGGACAAACGCGGCAACGATGCCCACAATGGCCAGCACAGGTGCTGAACGCCAGAACATCACGGAGAGGAGCAACGCCACCGGGCCGCCCACCGCGCCGAGCCAGGCGAGCACGGTCAGCGGATCCGTCCCGGCCAGGCTGGGCGGTTCGGCAGGGACAAACCCGTCCTCGTCGTCGTCCTCCACCCCGTAGTCCCGCGGGCCCGGAAGCGCGGGGGTTCCGCCGCCGGCGTCGTTGGCGCCCGCAGCTGTGGGTTCGGCAGGGAGGGAACCGGCGAGGCCCAGCGGATCGAAGTCCCGGAAGGTCGGGGCAGCGCGCCGGCCGGCGTCTGTGGTGCCGCCTGTGGTGCCGCTTGTGGGGGCGGCGCCGGCGGCGGGGGAGTCCTCCTGCAGGCGGGCCACCAGGTCCAGCCACACGGCGTCGTCCTGGTTGGCGCCCTGGTCAGGAGCGCCCGGGTCATGCCTGGCCATGCCGGGCCTCCTGGTTGTCGGAGTTGGAGCCGGAGCCGGAAGCCGGCGGAACCAGGCCGTTGATGAAGTCCACGGAGCCCTGGAAGATCCGGTCCGCATCGTTGTCCATGGTGGCCACGTGGTAGCTGTTCTCCAGCCGCACCAGCTCCAGCGGTGCATGGGTCAGGCCGCGGCGGAGCGCAGCGATGCTGGAATCGGAGACCACATGGTCAACGGTGGAGCGGTATACCTGGACCGGGGCGGTGACGCGGGGCAGCAGCCGGACGGTGTCCTTGAACATCTTGTTCAGTTCGTGGGCCGCGGCAACTGGCGTGCGGAGGTAGGCGCCCTCATCCATGCCGGGCTTGAGGATGTCGTTGGAAATCGGCGGGGTGGACTTGAGCACCAGCTTCAGGATTCCGGCCAGGGGCGCGCGGGGATCGTCCAGCACCAGTCCGGGATTCACCAGGACCACCCCGGCCACGGGGCGGGTGGCCGCGATCCGCAGCGCCAGGGCGCCGCCCATGCTCAGGCCGGCAGCAAACACCTGGTCGCACTGGGCGTCCAGGTCCAGGTAGGCCTCATCAAGGGCGTTATGCCACTGCTGCCACCGGGTCCGGGCGAGGTCCTGCCAGCTGGTGCCGTGGCCGGGGAGCAGCGGCATCCGCACGGCAAACCCGGCCGCGGCGAAGGCTTCCGCCCAGGCCCGAAGACCGTGCGGACTGCCGGTGAAGCCATGGGAGAGCACCACGCCCGTGCGTGCGCCGCCCACGCCAAACGTGCTGCTGAACGGACTGTGGTCAGGGCCGCCGGTCATGGGCTCTCCAGGGTGCTTGCGCGGGCGTTGGCGTCAAAGAACGCGCTCGAGTCCGAGAAGATCCGTGGCGCGTCCACGTCAAGCGTAGCCACATGGCCGCTGCTATCAAGGTCCACCACCGCCACCAGGCGCGGGCCCAGCCATTTTTTCAGCAGTTCCAGCGATGTGGGCGGCACCACCACGTCCGTCCGGGATTTGAAGACCTGCACGGGGGCCGTAATCCGGGGCAGGCCCCGGGTGGCGGCAGCGAAGAGCTTCCGCAGTTCGTGGACCGCTGCCAGCGGGGTGCGCGAGTAGTCGCCGTCCTCCGTGTGGGGCGCGGTGGTCATTTCCTCCTGGATGGGAATGGTGGTCCGCTGGAAGTACTTAAGGACGCCGATCACGCGCACCCGCCGGTCGTAAAACGTCAGGCCGGGATTGACCACGGACACGCCGGCCACCGCGTGCCGGGACGCTGCCAGCAGGGCAATGGCGCCGCCCATCGACAGCCCCGCCACGTAGCAGGTGTCCGTGCGTGCCCGCAGTTCCAGGAATGCCGCCTCGTAGCTGGTGAACCATTCGCGCCAGCCGCGCCCGGCCAGGTCCCGCCAGGAGGTGCCGTGGCCGGGAAGCAGGGGAACTGTCACCGCATAACCCTGCGCCGCCAGGTACTCGGCCCAGGGCAGGACGCTGAGCGGGCTGCCGGTGAAGCCATGGCAGATCGCCACGCCGATCCGTGCATTGGGCCCATGGCCCGGTGAACTGTAGGCCGCAGGAGGGGCTGGAAGGCTGCTTTCGGGCATGGCTCCATCGTGTCACTGTTCCGGGGAATTCTCACTAGAGTAGGGTTGCAGTCAATTGCTGACCAGGCCCGACGCGGGGCCTGACGGCCGCCTTCGGAGAGGTCACCACGTGTTCTATTGGGTCATGAAAAGGATCTTCCTGGGTCCGGTGCTAAAGCTCCTTTTCCGCCCGTGGGTCAAGGGACTGGACAACATTCCGGCCGAGGGCGCGGCAATCATCGCCTCCAACCACCTTTCATTCTCGGACTCCATTTTTATGCCCCTGATGGTGCGGCGGCCGGTGGTGTTCCTGGCCAAATCGGAGTACTTCACCGGGACCGGCGTTAAGGGCAGGCTGACGGCACTGTTTTTCCGGCTGACCAACCAGTTGCCCATGGACCGCTCCGGCGGGGCCGCATCTGCTGCATCGCTCGGCGCCGGCATGGACGTGCTGGGCCATGGCGGCTTGCTGGGCATCTACCCGGAAGGGACCCGCAGCCCCGATTCCCGTCTTTACCGCGGCAAGGTGGGGGTGGCCCGGCTTGCCCTGGAGGCCGGGGTCCCCGTGATCCCGGTGGCCATGATCGGCACCGACAAGGTCCAGCCCATCGGAAAGCGGCTGCCCAACATCCGCCGGATCGGCATGATCTTTGGTGAGCCACTGGACTTCAGCGAATACCGGGACCAGGCCGAGGACCGCGCCGTCCAGCGGAAAGTTGCCGACGCTATCATGTTCGAACTGATGCGCCTGTCCGGCCAGGAGTACGTGGACGAATATGCCGCCGTGGTGAAGCTCCGGCTCGCCGGCGCCCCGGCCGCCGGCGCCCCGGCCGCCGTCGACCGCTCCCCGGACGCCGCGCCTCAAGCTGGCACCGCGGACGGGCAAAAAGAGTCCGACGGCGGGGCTGCCGCCACCGGATAGCGCCGCGCCCGCCCCTGCCGGAGCTGCCCAAGCGCAGTTGTGACGCCGCAGCGTGGGCGCGTGACAGCGGCTGTGTCGCGGCGGTCCGGGCTGGCGCTAGTCTTAGGGGGTGACTGAGCTATCTGCAAAACCTGCCTTTTCCCTGTCCGGCACCGCCCAGAGCGGTGCAGCCAACTATCCCGGACTGGACCACTGGCGGGACCTCCCCATCGCCCAGCAGCCCAGCTGGCAGGACCGCAACGTCTTCGAAGCCTCTGTGCAGGAGCTTTCCGTTGTTCCGCCGCTGGTCTTCGCCGGCGAAGTGGATGTCCTGCGCGAACGCCTGGCCGCCGCGGCCCAGGGCAAGGCCTTCCTGCTTCAGGGCGGGGACTGCGCCGAGACCTTTGAGGCCGCCACGGCGGACAAGATCAGCGCGCGCGTCAAAACGATCCTGCAGATGGCAGTGGTCCTGACGTACGGTGCCGCCATGCCCGTCATCAAGATGGGACGCATGGCAGGCCAGTTCGCGAAGCCGCGCTCCTCCAACGATGAAACGCGTGACGGCGTGACGCTCCCGGCCTACCGCGGCGACATCGTCAACGGCTACGAGTTCACCCCCGAATCCCGCGGCCACGACGCCGCCCGGATGCTGCGCGCCTACCACACCTCGGCGTCGACCCTGAACCTGATCCGTGCCTTCACACAGGGCGGATTCGCCGACCTCCGTTCCGTGCACCAGTGGAACAAGGGCTTCACCGAAAACCCGGCCCACGCCCGCTACGAGTCCCTGGCCCGCGATATTGACCGGGCCATCAAGTTCATGGATTCCTGCGGCGCCGACTTCGAGGCGCTGAAGCGCGTTGAATTCTTCGCCAGCCACGAAGCCCTCCTGCTGGACTACGAGCGGGCGCTGACCCGCATCGACTCCCGGACCGGCCTGCCGTACGACACGTCCGCCCACTTCCTGTGGATCGGTGAGCGGACCCGGGAACTGGACCACGCGCATGTCGACTTCCTCTCGCGGGTCCGCAACCCGATCGGCGTCAAGCTCGGCCCGTCCACCACGGGCGACGACGCGTTGCGCCTCATCGACAAGCTGGACCCCGAGCGCGAGCCGGGCCGGCTGACCTTCATCACCCGCATGGGCGATGGCAACATCCGGGAGAAGCTTCCCGCCGTCGTGGAGAAGGTCACGGCCTCCGGTGCGCAGGTCCTGTGGGTCACCGACCCCATGCACGGCAACACCGTCACCTCGCCCAACGGCTACAAAACCCGCAACTTCGACGACGTCATCGACGAGGTGCGCGGTTTCTTCGAGGTGCACCAGGCCCTGGGCACCGTCCCGGGTGGCCTGCACGTCGAAATGACCGGCGACGACGTTGCCGAGTGCCTGGGCGGCGCCGATCCCGTGGACCAGGAAGCGTTCCTGGACCGTTACGAATCCGTCTGCGACCCGCGCCTGAACCACATGCAGTCGCTGGAGATGGCGTTCCTGGTGGCAGGGGCGCTGGCCAAGAACTAGAGGCTGACAGAAGAAATGCCCGCCGGCCAGGAAACCCCTGGCTGGCGGGCATTTTCCGTTAACGGTCCGGTCCGGCTAGACCACGGTTAGTGTAATGACGGAGCCGAAGGGAGCTTTGGTGTTCACCGGATCCTGGGCTCGGACGGTACCAAAGAAGCCGCCAAGGATTTTGTCCTCATTAACAACGAAACCGAGCTTCTCCAGCGCTGCCCGTGCGTCCGAGGCCTGTTTGCCGATGAAGCTTGGCACGTCCACCATGCGCGGCCCCTTGGAGATGGTGAGCGTGACCGTGCCGCCCCTGGTGAGGGTGCCGTTCGCGGGGGACTGGCTCGCCACTGATCCTTCGGGGACCTTCGCGTCGAAGGCCTCCTCGGCGGCTACCTCTGCCTTCAGCCCGGCCGCTTCGATGGCCTTCTTGGCAGCGTCTTCCTTCTGGCCCACCACGGACGGGACCGGAAGGGGCTGCGGGCCCTTGGAGACCGTCAATGCCACTGGCGTTCCGTGCCGCACCGCTGTTCCCCCCGCAGGGTCCTGGCTCAGCACCACGCCGGCCGGCACTTTTTCGTCAAAAGCCTCGGTTACGGCGCCCAGCGCCATTTCCGCCGTGTTCAGTCCGGTTTTGGCCTCGTCCAGGGTGCCGCCGGCGAAATCCGGCAGCGGAAACAGTTGCGGGCCCTTGGAGACGAACAGGGACACCGGCTGGAACTTCCGGATTTCGACGCCGGCACCCGGCTCGCTGCCCACCACCAGCCCGCTGGGGACGTCGTCGTCAAAAACATCGCTGGTGGTGGCGCGGAAGCCAGCCTGGTCCAGGATCTGCTGGGCCTGCGCAACGGTCTTGTTGGCCACCGCAGGAATGCTGGCTGCAGCCCCGGGGCCCATACCGAAGAACCAGCCTGCCCCGGTGGCCAGCAGCGCCGCGATGACCAGGATGACCACCCACAGGACGCCGCGGCGGCGGGGGCTGCCCTCGCGGAGGGTCCGCACGGGGGTGGCAGCCGCACGTGCCCGGGCCTTCTCCGACTCCTTATCCAGCCTGCGCTGTTCACGTTTGCCGGGCAGCGGTGCGACCGGTTCCCAGGGACCGGCCTGCCGGTTGTCGTCCCGGTCGCCGGGCGGCGTCAGGGCATGCCCGGAGCCGGGCGCCGCCCACGCCGCCGGCTGGGAGGCCGGCTGCGAGGCCGGCTGCGCGGCGTATCCGGGCCGCTGCGCATCCTGCCCGCCCGGACCGCCCGGCGGGCGGGACGGCGGCATGATGGTGGTTGGATTGCTGCCTTGGGAAATGAATTCGGTGGGGTTTTGTACCGCGGGAATGAACTCTGTGGGGTTGTGGGCCGCCGCGATGTGCTCCGTGGGGTGCTGGACCGGGACGGGAGGCATGCCGGTGTGTCCGGCGCGGGCCGGGGGCTGCAGGTCCAACTCCGGGTCCGTGAGGTTGGTGCGGATGTGGCGCAGCTCCTGGAGGAGGGCGGCGGCGTCCACGGGCCGGTTCTCGGGGTCGTTGGCGGTGCACCACTGCACCAGTTCGTCCACTTCGGCGGCAAGGCCCGGAACAACCGCCGACGGCGGTCCCACCGTGGCGTGAACGTGCTGGTAGGCCACCTGGATGGTGCTCTCGCCGCTGAACGGCTGCCGTCCGGTCAGCATCTCGTAGAGCATGATGCCCACCGAGTAGACATCGCTCCGGGCGTCGGCGGGTTTGGTGAGGACCAGTTCGGGTGACAGGTACGCCACGGTTCCGATGAGGGCTCCGGTGCTGGTGGCGGTGGTTACCGCCCTGGCCAGGCCGAAGTCGCCGATCTTGATCCTGCCGTCGTCGGCGATCAGCACATTTTCCGGTTTGACGTCCCGGTGGATGAAGCCGGCGGCGTGGGCGGCGGCGAGGCCGGCCACCACGGGATCAATAAGCGCCAGCGCCAGCCGGGGCGGCAGCGGGCCCTTGTTGTTGAGGAGGTCACGCAGGGTGTGGCCCTTGATGTATTCCATCACCAGGTACGCCGTGGAGTTATCGGTGCCCTGGTCGTAAACGCCCACCACGTGGGGGTGGGAAAGCCTGGCGGCCGCCTTGGCTTCGCGGCCCAGGCGGTCAAGGAACGTTTCGTCGGCTGAGAGGTAGGGGTGCAGCACCTTCAGGGCCACTTCGCGCTCCAGGCGCTGGTCCATGGCCAGGTAAACAGTGGACATGCCGCCGCGCGCCAGCTTGGACAGCACCGCGTAGCGGTTGTCCACCAGCGTTCCGACGAGGGGGTCTGACACGTGTTCCTGCATCCCTCGATCCTAATCCCGCAACGGAAAGGGCCCGAACCGGCTCATTCCGGTCCGGACCCTGTCCGCACTGCATGATGCGGGCCCGGCAGCCGGGCCCGCAGTCCTAGCCGAAGCTCTGCTGGTGTGCCTTGATGCTGGCGACGTAACGCTTGGTGTCGTCGTACATGCCGTACTTGCTGACGGAATACTGGCCCTGGTAGTAGCCGGCGATGGCCGAGTCGCGGTCCCTGCTGGTGGCGAGCAGTTGCCTGATGATGGCAACACCAGCGGTGGCGTTGTCATACGGGTCAAGCAGGTTCAGCTTCCGTCCCACCAGGTCGGACGCCCACTGGCCGGAACTCGGAATAACCTGCATGGTGCCGATGGCGTTGGCGGGCGAAACCGAACGGTGGTCGAAGCTGGACTCCTGGAACGCGAAGGCCAGGGCGAGCGAGGGCTCAACGCCCATCTTCCGGGCCGTGTCGGCAACAATGGTCTTCATTTCGGCCCGGGACGGAACCGGGGAGGCGTTCAGGAGTGCCTTGTTCTCGTTGGCTGAGCTCACCACAGCGGCCGGGTAGCTGAAGCCCAGGAACGAGCTGGGGACCAGCGGCGCGGCGGGCGCAGCCGGAGCCGCAGGTGCAGCAGGGGCGGCGGCAGCGGGGGCTGAACCATTCGGGATGACCAGTTTGCTGCCGGGGTAGATGATGGCGCTGGCGTTCAACCGGTTTGCGGTCAGCAGGCTGGCCAGGCTGACGCCGTTCCGGGAAGCGATGGCCCAGAGCGTGTCGCCGGCCTTGATGGTGTACTGGCCCGAAGCAGGCGACGTGGCGGACGTGTTGGCCAGCGGGGCTGCCGGGGCCGGGGCGGCTGCGGGCGCGCCGCCTGCCCCCACCTTGATCTTCTGGCCCGGGTAGATGATCGAATTCATGCCCAGGTTGTTCCAGCTGAACACGTTGGACAGGCTCACGTTGTGCCGGGCAGCGATGGCGCCGAGCGTATCGCCGGGCTTGACCGTGTACGTGGCTCCGGTGGACGGCGCGGCTGCCGGCGCAGCCGGGGCTGCGGCCGGGGTGGCCGGTTTCGCGGAGCCGGGGAGCTTGATCTTCTGGCCGGGGTAGATGATCGTGTTGGCCTGCAGGTTGTTCAGGGCCAGCACCTCGTTGGTGCCCAGGCCGTACCGGCCGGCCACGGCGCTGATGGTGTCGCCACGCGCAATGGTGTACTCGGCGGGTACTGCCGGCGCGGCGGGGCGCAGGGCAGGAATAGCGGCAGGCACGGCGGCGGCGGGGATGATTGTTGCCACCTGTGCGGCCTGGGCCTTCAGCGCCGCTGCGAGGGTGGCGGGGATGGCGCGGGCAGGCTGCTCGGCGGCCGCCGGCTGCGCGAGTGCAAGGGACGACAAAACAACCGCGGGCAGTGCCGCGGTGGTGGCGGCAATCATCGGCAGACTCGGCCTGGTGGAGTGCTTGCGCGGACGGAACGTCGTCATGGAATGGATCCTCTTCTCACTGCGGGGGGTCATAACGGCTTTCAACGGTGGGGAGGCCGTTGTCATATTTGATACTAATGTTAGTCAAGTTATTGCTGTTACCAGTGTGATCAGTGTGAATCTCTCATGAATCCGGGATTAGCACAAGAATTCCGGTAATTGCCGTAACGCGGAAATTCCTGGTGTGTCCGCGGGCCGGGGCAGCGGCGGCGGTTCCGACTAGGCGGCACGGTACGCGGCATGGCAATCTTGGTCAGTGAGTAATGTAGAAAACCTTGTGGGCGAATGGTTGCCCCTGCCCGACGTCGCCCAGTTGCTGGATATTTCCATCACCAGGGTCCACAGCCTGCTCGATGAACGGTCCCTGGCCGCGCTCAGGGTCGGTGCGCGGCGCATCCGCTCGGTCCCCGCGGCTTTTATCCAGGACGGCCTGGTGGTGGACAGCCTCAAGGGGACCATCGTGGTCCTGGCCGACGCAGGGTACTCCGATGAGGACCTGATCATCTGGCTGTTTACCCCGGACGAATCACTGCGCGGGCGTCCCATCGACGCCCTCCGCGAGGGCCGGAAGACCGAAATCCGGCGCCGGGCCCAGACCCTGGCCTGGTAGCGGCACATTCCCTCAGGACGCGCGGCTGACGGTGGCCTCGGCCAGCCGCCGCAGCGCCGTCTTGGGCAGCTCGTCCAGGTCCAGGGCCTCAAGGGCGTCAAAAGCCGCCGCCCCGAATTCGTTGATCAGCACCTCGGTTGCCTGCAGCGCACCGGACTCCTCAATGATCCTGCGGATCTCCAGGATGTCTTCGTCGGAAAGGTCCTGGCTGCCCAGGCGGGAGTCGATGAACGCGGATTCGGCTTCTGAGGCCTGGTCCAGGGCGAGGGCCACCAGGACCGTCCGCTTGCCTTCGCGAAGGTCGTCGCCGGCAGGTTTGCCGGTGGTCAGCGGATCGCCGAAGACGCCCAGGACGTCATCGCGGAGCTGGAAGGCCTCACCCAGCGGCAGCGCGAAGGCCGAATAGCCCCGCAGCAGCTCGTTCGACGCACCGGCCAGGGCGCCGCCCAGGGCCAGCGGATGTTCGGTGGAATATTTGGCGCTCTTGAACCTGATGATGGAGTGCGCCCGGCTGACTGCCCCGGCCCGGTCCCGGACCGGGCCGGCCACCTCCTCGAGGATATCCAGGTACTGCCCGGCCATGACCTCGGCGCGCATCAGGTTGAAGATGAGCCTGGCCCGGCTGCCGGCAGCCGCCCGCTCGCCGATGTCCGTGAAGGCTTCCTCGCTGAACGAAAGGCACAGGTCCCCGGCGAGGATACCGGCGGCCTGTCCGAAGCGTTCGCTGTCCAGTGCCCAACCCTGGGCACCGTGCAGCTGGCTGAAGCTGCGGTGCACGCTGGGTCCGCCGCGCCTCGTATCGGACCGGTCGATGATGTCGTCATGGATCAGGGCGGCGGCCTGGAAAAGCTCCAGCGCAGCTCCCGCCGTGACCACCTCAGCGGCGGCGGGATCGCCGCCGGCGCCGCGCCAGCCCCAGTAACACATGAGGGCCCGCAGGCGCTTTCCGCCGGTGACGAGGTTGGAGATGGCCCCCATAATGGGGTCGATGTCCGGGGAGATGGCGGACATCACTGACTGCCGCGACGTGAGGAACGCTGTCAGCTCCCCGGCCACAGCCGCCACGAAGTCGGCCTGCTCATTGCGAAGCTGCTCGGCCGCCGTCACTTGGCGGACCCGGCTGCGACGTTGGCGCCGATGGTGAAGGTGCTCACGCCGGCCTTCTCCACCACGGAGAGGTTAACGGTCTCGTTGTCGCCGCGCACGAAGTCCTTGGACGGCTGGCCGGCGACGGCATCGCCCGGGACGGCTTTGAAGCCCTGCGGCTCCAGCGCCTTGGTGTAGAAATCCACGACGGCGGCAGCCGGCGCGTTCACGGTGGCCACCAGGCCAACGGTGGCCAGGGTGGAGGCCTTGTCGAAGCTGCTTGACTGGACAGTGGCCTGCGGCATAAGGGGCAGCAGCTGCTGCGGGAACCCCGCCACCAGGGCGCCCACGGTGGCGGAGGTATTGGGCGACGCCGACGGGCTGGGCGGCGCAGTTGCAGCGGTTTCGGCGGCAGCCGGCGAGGAATCGGAAGGGCTGGGAGCGGGGGACCCCGACGGTGTTGGGCTGCAGGCCGCCAGGGCCAGCGCGGCGCCGGCCGCAGCGGCGGCCAGGCCAGTGGTTCGAAGTCTTCCAAAGACCGTCACAGGGGCGTTCCTCCTGGTGTTGATACCGGATGCAGCCTCCAGTTTAGTCAGTACCAGCGGATAGGATTACAGCCGTGCAGCAACAGGGTAGGGACCAGCCGGTGCAGCCAGCCGCCACGGGCCGCCGGCGCCAGTGCATCATGCACGTGGACATGGATGCCTTTTTTGTGTCCGTCGAGCTGCGGACACGGCCCGAACTTGTGGGCAGGCCGGTGATCGTGGGATTCCCCGGCGAACGTTCGGTGGTCCTCTCAGGCTCCTACGAGGCCAGGGCCTTCGGCGTCAAATCAGCAATGCCCATGGCCGTGGCCATGAGGATGTGTCCGCAGGCCGTGGTGATTGAACCCCGACACAAGCTGTACTACGAGGTCTCGGCCCAGCTGATGGCCATCTTCGAATCCGTCACGGACCTGGTTGAGCCGCTCAGCGTGGACGAGGCGTTCCTGGACGTCACTGGGGCCCTGCGCCGCCTCGGCCCGCCCCGGGGCATCGGCGACCTGATCCGCCGCCGCGTGGCCGCCGAGCTCGGGATCACCGCCTCCGTGGGGATCGCCGAAACAAAGTTCGTTGCCAAAATTGCCTCCACCCGATGCAAACCCGACGGTCTGCTGATGATCGGCCCGGACCAGACCGTGTCCTACCTGCACAGCCTTCCGGTGGGCGCCCTGTGGGGCGTAGGCGCCAAGACCGCCGACGTCCTGGCCAACATGGGGATCAGGACCGTGGCGGATGTGGCCGCCACGCCAGTGGCCACCCTCAAGCGGACCCTCGGGGCCACCGGCGAACACGTCCACAACCTGTCGTGGGGCATTGACGCCCGCCCGGTCACCCCCACGCGGCTGGAGAAGAGCATCGGCGCGGAGGAGACCTTCGCCGTGGACACCGCGGACGACGCCCTCCTCCACCGGGAGATCCTGCGCTTGGCACACCGCACGGCAGGCCGGCTGCGCAGTGCGGGGATGGTGGCCCGCACTGTCGCCCTGAAGCTGCGGTTCGCCGACTTCTCCACCATCACCCGAAGCCGCACCGTCCAAACGCCGGTCGACAGTGCGCAACTCATCTACGCGGTGGCCCTGCAGCTGCTGGAATCGGTGGGGGAGCGGCCCATGACCGTCAGGCTGGTGGGGGTCAGGGCGGAACAGCTTGAGGATGCCGCACGGACGTCGCTGCAATTGAGCTTTGACCGCCGGGATGACAACTGGCGGGCGGCCGAACAGGTCCTGGACCAGGTCACCCGGAAATTCGGCAACAAGTCCGTCCTGCCGGCCCGATTGATGGAACCGGACGCCGGTGGGGAACCCGCAAGCTAACTGTCCGGGATGCAGCCGGTTGGAAAGTCATTGCCGTCTTTCAGATCGGGCCCCAACAAACTATCCTTATTACTACATAGTTTTTGAGTGAATGGACTTACTGCCGGACCCTCTTGGACATGCTCCCGCTCCGTGGGCTGCGTGCCTGGTCCCCGCTACTGCCATCGACGGCACGGCGGGAACATTCCAGGCACCCCAGTCGTTGATGGATACAGAGTACTGGCTGGGACCAGACCGGACGTTGGCCTAGTAAAGGAGGTCGTGATGCCGCTGTCGGAGCACGAACAAAAGCTGCTTGAGCAGCTGGAAAAGCAGCTTCACGAGGATGACCCCAAGTTTGCAAACTCCATGGGGTCGGATCCAGGACGCTCCTGGTCAACCAGGCACGTCGTTATCGGCGTCCTGTGCACGTTGGCAGGGATCTTCCTGCTGTTGGTGGGCGTGACCCTGCAAAACATCATTCTGGGTGTGCTGGGCTTCATCGTTATGGGCGGCGGTGTCTACTTCGCGACGATGCGCAGCTCGGCCGCGGCCAAAGCCGGCAACAAGGCAGGCAGCCCCAAGCCCGGGAAGCAGCGAAGCTCGTTTATGAACAGCCTCGAAGAGCGCTGGGACGAACGGCGCCGCGGCGAACCCTAGGCCGGTATGCCGGTCCCAGGACCGGCACTCCACGTTTGGCCACCGCCACACTGTCCCCTCCACTTTGCCCCCCCGCCATCCGGCGGGTGCAGCAAAAGGCCCGCTTCGGCGGGCCTTTTGGCGTTTAAGCGCCGGATCAGCGATCCTCCGGAGCCGGTTCGCGCCACGCCTCTTCCCAGCGGTTCGCGCCACGCCTCTTCCCAGCGGTTCGCAGCCCGGCTCCGTGCCCTGAAGCCTCCACTTCGCACCACCGGCGCAAAAACGCGGCAGGTGGAGCCAACGGGACCCGGTTCCACCCCTCAGGTGGAGCGTTTTGCGTTGACTGTGGTGGAAAGTGGAGTAATGTGGAGGACATAAGAGGGTAGTTGCAACATAGGGGATGTGCAGTTCCTGACAGCGGACAGGCGGTGGGCCAATGTTTCTTGGCACACATTCGCCGCGTCTGGATGAAAAGGGCCGGATTATCCTTCCCGCTAAGTTCCGTGAGGAGCTTGCCAGCGGACTGGTGCTGACAAGGGGCCAGGAACGTTGCATCTACGTTTTCAGCGAGAAGGAGTTTGCGCGGGTTCACGAGCAGATGCGGGAGGCACCAATTTCCTCCAAGCAGGCCCGTGACTACATCCGTGTTTTTCTCTCTGGAGCCTCGGATGAGGTACCGGACAAGCAGGGGCGGGTCACCATCCCCCCGGCGCTTCGGGAGTACGCAGGTCTTGGCAGGGAACTGGCCGTCATAGGTGCAGGATCCCGCGCGGAGATCTGGGACGCCCAGGCATGGAACGAGTACCTCGCGGAGAAGGAAACAGCGTTCTCCGAAACTGATGATCCGATCCCGGGCATTCTTTAGGATCCCGGGCGGACAGCAGGAACGCTTCTTGATCGGGATCTCCAGCCGGCCCGTCGACCGGCCAACCTGGCTCACTTCCCCGGAGCCAGGCGGGCAGGACGGTAGGCGCGGATGGGGATCCAGACCAAGAAGCAATCAGCAGTACCAACGGCGAGAAAGGACGAGGCATGAACGAACACCCCAAGCCCACGTCCGAACGCCATGTGCCGGTCCTCAAGGACCGGTGCATTAATTTGTTGGCACCCGGATTCGAAGCTGCCCGGCTCCGCGGCGAAACGCCCGTGGCCATCGATGCCACGCTTGGCATGGGCGGGCACTCGGAAGCCATGCTGCAGCGGTTCCCGGACCTTCACCTCATCGGCATCGACCGCGACGAAGAGGCCCTGGCGCTGGCGGGGGAGCGGCTGGCTCCCTTCTCAGCCCGGACCGACCTGGTCCACGCCGTGTACGACGAGATCGCGGACGTCCTGGCGGATCTCGGCGTCGCAAACGTTTCCGGAATCCTGATGGACCTCGGCGTCTCGTCCCTGCAGCTGGACGAACGCGAACGGGGTTTCGCTTACTCCTTCGACGCGCCCCTCGACATGCGCATGGACACCAGCCGCGGGCAGACCGCTGCCGACGTCGTTAACAACTACAGCGAAGACGAACTGGTCCGGATCATCCGCAAATGGGGTGAGGAAAAGTTTGCCGGCCGCATTGCCAACCGGATTGTGGCCGCACGTGCCGTCAAGGCGTTCAGCACCACCGGCGAACTGGTGGAACAGATCCGCTCCGTGGTCCCCGCCGCTGCGGCCAAGTCGGGCGGGCACCCCGCCAAGCGGACGTTCCAGGCTCTGCGGATCGAAGTGAACGAGGAACTCGAAGTGCTTGAACGGGCCGTCCCGGCTGCCGCCGATGCACTGGCCATGGGCGGCCGCCTGGTGGTGATGTCCTACCACTCGCTGGAGGACAAAATCGTCAAGGGCGTCCTGCAGTCCCGTTCCAAATCCTCGGCGCCCCTCGGCTTCCCCGTGGAACTCGAGGAACATAAGCCTGAACTGAAGACCCTGACCAGAGGCACCGAGGTGCCCACCGCCGTCGAAATCGCTGAAAATCCCCGCGCCGCTTCAGCAAGACTGCGGGCAGCGGAACGTATCCGAGCCAGGAGAGCTGCATGAGCACCGCCGCCGTCAAGAACTTTCCCGCCGTCAGCGGCAGGTCAGCCGGCGCCGGCGTGCCCGCTGCAAAGCCCGGCGAAAAGCGGCGGGAGCGCACACCGCTCTCAGTGGTCAGGACGGTGCCCCGTAAACGCCGGGCCCCGTTTGTGGTCCTCTGCTTCGCACTGTTGGCCGTTGCCCTGGTGGCTGTGCTGGTCCTGAACATTTCGGTGTCCACCTCGCAGTACCAGCTGGTGGAACTGCGCGCCACGCAGAGCAAACTCACCAAGGAAAACCAGGACCTGACCCAGCAGGTGCAGAACTTCGAGGCGCCGCAGAACCTTGCGGCCAAAGCGAAGGACCTCGGCATGGTGGCTTCCACTGTCCAGGGGCAGATCGACCTGTCCACGCTCACCGTTACGGGTAAGGCCACCCCGGCTGTGAAGGGCACCACGGAAGGTGCCGTGATACCGGCGCCGGCTGTTGCCGGACAGCTGATTGTGGTGCCGCCGGCCACTAAGGGTGAGCCGCTGGAGAGCCGGAAACCTGCCGAAGCCGCACCGGCCGCGGTTGCGCCGGTGGAGAAGCCCGCCGCGGCAGCGCCGGCCGCCCCGAAAGTGGAGTTGAACGGCGGGTCCGTGCCGGCTCCCCAGCAGAAGGCCCCCGGGCAGTAACGTAGGACAGACAGGCACGACGGTCGAGCAGCAAGGAATATCGCAGGTGGCGCAGAAGACCGGAAAAGCACTGGCAGGCAAAGCCCCCAACGCCACCAAACGGTTGCGGCTGGGCCTGAGCATCATGCTCGCCCTGCTCCTGGTGGTGGGCGGCAAGCTCTTCCTGGTCCAGGGCCTGGACGTTGGCGGTATCGCCGAGGCCGCCCTGGACAAGCGCATGACCCAGACCACCCTGCCCGCAGAACGCGGCAGCATCCTGGACTCCAACGGGACCGTCCTTGCCAACAGCGTGATCCGCTATGACATCGTGGTGGACCAGGTGCTGAACACCGCCACGGAAAACTTCCGGCGCCTGGATACTGTCGACGGCGAACCCAAGCTGGTTACCGTCAGCCGGGACCAAGGCATCAACGAACTCGCCACCGCCCTTGGCATGGAACCCGCTGCCGTCAGGGAAGCACTGACGGGGGACAAGAAGTACTACGTTGTCGCCAAAGAGGTCAAACCCGAGGACGAGGACCGCATCTCCCAGCTTCAGATTCCCGGGCTTGTCAGCCAGGGTGTCAGCAAGCGTGTTTATCCCAACGGCTCCGTGGCCGGCGGGATCGTGGGTTTCCTCCAGGACGGAACCACCGGCCAGGCCGGTATCGAACAGACCCAGGACGGGTTGCTGAAGGGCACCGACGGCAAACGACTGTACGAGGAAGGCGCAGACGGGCTCCGGATTCCCGTGGGCTTTGACGAACTGACCCCGCCGGAGGACGGCAAGGACGTCAAGCTCACCCTGAACTCGGACCTGCAGTACTTCGCCCAGCAGGCCATCCAAAGCCAGTCGGACAAGCTGGGCGCCGAGTGGGGCGTCATCATTGTGATGGACGCCAAGACCGGCAACCTCGTGGCCATGGCCGACACCAACGCACCCGACCCCAACAACCCCGGGTTGGTGGCTGCGAAGGACCGCGGCGTCCGCTCCGTCACAGCCGCTTACGAACCGGGTTCGGTCCAGAAGATGATTACCGCAGCAGCCCTCATTGACGAGGGCAAAGCCAACCCCTTGAGCGAATATACGCTCCCGCCCTCCTACACCGTGGACGGGCAGACATTCACAGACTCCTTCTCCCACGGCACCGAGGAGCGGACGCTCGCCGGGATCCTTGGCTACTCCATGAACACGGGAACCGTGATGGCCGGCCAGCAGCTGTCCAAAGACCAGCGGTACGACTGGCTGAAAAAATTCGGGATCGGCGAAGCCCCCGATATCGGCCTGCCCGCCACCGCCTCAGGCATCCTGACTCCAGCCGACCAATGGGACGGTCGGCAGGAATACACAGTCCTTTTCGGGCAGGGAGTTTCGCAGTCAACACTGCAGACCGTCCGGGCCTTCCAGACCATCGCCAACAACGGCGTCATGCTTCAGCCACGGCTCATCGATTCCTATGTTTCCCCTGATGGGACCGAGGAAAAGGTTCCGGCCGAACCCTCCCGCCAGGTGGTATCCAACAACACGGCACAGCAGGTCCAGGACATCCTGGAAAGCGCGGTTACCGAAGGCCAGATCAAGGACGCCGGCATTGACGGCTACCGCGTCGGCGCCAAGACCGGCACCTCAGAATCGCCGTGCGACGACGGCAAGTCCGGCTACTGCGGCTACACCGCCTCGATGGTGGGGATGGCGCCGATGGACGATCCCCGGTTTATTGTTGAGGTGGTCCTGCAGCGGCCCAAGGGCAGCATCTACGGCATCACCAACGGCCCGGTTTTCCGGTCCGTCATGAGCCAGGCGCTGCGCACCTACAACGTCCAGCCGTCCACGGGTGAGCCGGCAAGGCTGCCCCAGTTCGCCAAGTAATTCCCCGGCACCAACAGCCGGCCCGGCCGGCCGGCCTGAACGCGGCGGGCACCCCTAGCACCATCGGAGATCCCTTGTCAGAGTTCACCCCGTCCGGCGGCCCGGCCCCGGACCCGCAGGCCGGCCGGTCGCCGTTCCGCCCCTCCACCGTTGTCCCGGTCAGCCTGGCAACCATCGGCGACGCGCTGGGCGTGGCCGTACCCGGCGCCTCCGCTGACGTGGCTGTCACCGGAGTCTCGTTGAACTCCCGCGCCGTGGAAGCCGGCGACCTGTACGTCGCCCTCCCCGGGGCCACCCGGCACGGTGCGGACTTTGTGTCCCAGGCCATCGACGCCGGCGCTGCCGCCGTCCTCACCGACGACGCCGGCGCCAGGCTCCTGGCCCTCGCCGCCGACACTCCGGTCCCCGTCCTGGTGGTCCACCATCCCCGGAACGTGGTGGGACCCCTGTCCGCAATGGTTTACGGCAGCCAGCCCACCGACGGGACCGCGCCCGAGCTGTTCGCCGTCACCGGCACCAACGGCAAAACCACCACCACCTACTTCATCACCTCGCTGCTGCGCGCCCTGGGCCGCACCACGGGGCTGATCGGCACCATCGAGATCGTTGCCGGCGGGGAGCCCATCCCCAGCCTGCTCACCACCCCGGAATCCACCGACGTGCACGCCCTGCTGGCACTCATGCGCGAGCGGGGCCTTGAAGCCGCGGCCATGGAGGTGTCCTCCCACGCCATCTCCTTCCAGCGCGTGGATGGGGTCCGCTTCGACGTGGCCGGATTCACCAACCTCACCCAGGACCACCTGGACCTGCACCACACCATGGACGACTACTTCGCCACCAAAGCCGACCTCTTCACCCCGGCCAGGGCCGGCAGGGCCGTGGTGACGGTGGACGACGAGTGGGGCCGCCGGCTCGCCGCCACGGCAGCCATCCCCACAACCACCCTCGCGACCCGCCCCGGAGCCGCAGCGGACTGGACCATCACTGCCACCACAGCCCGCGGCCTGGGCACCGACTTCACCCTCACCGGCCCCGGCAACGCCACCCTCCAGGTCCACACCGGCCTGCCGGGCGGATTCAACGTGGCCAACGCCGCCCTCGCCGTGGTGATGGTCCTGGCCTCAGGAGTCGACGCCGCCACGGTCCAGGCTGCCCTTGATTCCCGGGACCCGTTCACCGTTGCCGTCCCGGGCCGGATGCAGCTCATCTCCGAACGTCCGGCGGCTGTGGTTGATTTTGCACACAACACCGACGCGTTGGCCCGTGCCTGCGAGGCCGTGCGCCCGGGGGAGGAAGGCGCAAAACTGATTGTGGTCTTCGGCGCCACCGGGCAACGCGACCAAGGGAAACGCCCCGCCATGGGCGCCATCGCAGCCCGGCTCGCCGACACCGTGATCATCACCGACGACGACCCGCACGACGAGGACGCCGCAGCCATCCGGGCTGATGTCCTGGCCGGCGCCGTGGCCGCCCGCGACGGCGGCTCGCTGCCCTGCAAAATCCTCGAGATCCACCCCCGCGACGAAGCCATCCGGCGCGCCGTGAAACTCGCCGGACCGCAGGACACCATCCTTGTCGCGGGCCGCGGCCACGAGGTGTGGCAGGAGGTCCAGGGCGTCAACATCGCCCTCGACGACAGGGTGGAACTGCGCAACGCCTTGACAGCCAGGGGATTCAACGTTCTCCAAGACGACCGGATAGAGTCCTAGACCGACATGATTGCACTTACTGCGGCGGAAATCGCCGACATCACTAACGGGCGCCTGGCCGCCGATCCCGGAACCACGCCGCTGTCGGTGGTGACGGATTCACGCGACGCCACACCGGGTTCGCTCTACGTCGCCAAACCCGGCGAACACGCTGATGGGCACGACTTCATTGGCGCGGCCTTTGCTGCCGGAGCCACCCTCGCCCTTGTCGAACGCCCCGCCGTCGCCCCCGACGGCACGGTGTACCCCTCGGTCCAGGTGGCGGACGCCGTCCTGGCGATGGGTGCGCTGGCCGCCGAGGCTGTCCGCCGGATCCGGGCTGCCCGCGCAGCCGCCGGCGAGGAACTGACGGTGGTTGGCATCACCGGCTCGGCCGGCAAAACCACCACGAAGGACCTGCTGGCAGGAATCTTCTCCGCTGCCGGAAATACCGTGGCGCCGCAGGGTTCCTTCAACGGCGAGGTCGGAGTGCCCCTGACGGTCTTCCGCGCCGACGCCGGCACCCGTTACCTGGTGATCGAAATGGGCGCCACCGGCGTTGGCCACATCCGCTACCTCGCCGAAATGGTCAAGCCTGATATCGGCGTTGTCCTGGGCGTGGGAACAGCCCACGCCGGCGAATTCGGCGGCGTGGAAAACATCGCCCGCGCCAAGGGCGAACTGGTCGAAGGCCTGTCCGCCGCAGGAACAGCCATCATCAACCTCGACGACGGCCGGGTCGCCGCCATGCAGGACCGCACCGGCGCCACGGTGCTGGGGTTCTCCGCCGAAGGCCGGCCGGATGCCGCAGTGCAGGCCCTCGACGCCGACACCAACGCCGCCGGCAACCCGGAATTCGAGCTGCAGCTCCCCGGCGAAGACGCCCCGCTGCACGTCAGCAGCCAGCTCATCGGCGCCCACCACGTAACGAACCTGCTCGCCGCCGCCGCGGCCGCGCATGCCGCCGGAATCCCCGCAGCAGCCATTGCCGCGTCCCTGGGCAGCCAGTCAGCCGCCAGCCGCTGGCGCATGGAGCGGACCGAACGCGCCGACGGCGTCACCATCATCAACGACGCCTACAACGCCAACCCGGAGTCCATGCGGGCCGCACTGCGCACCCTGGCCGACCTGGGCCGGGGCCGCCGGACCTGGGCTGTCCTGGGCGCCATGCTGGAGCTGGGACCGGACTCCATCCGCGAGCACACGGCCGTGGGCACGCAGGTGGTCCGGCTCAACATCTCCCGACTGGTGGTGGTGGGCCGGGAGGCCCGCGCCCTCTACGTTTCCGCCGTCCAGGAAGGATCCTGGGGGGACGAATGCATCTTCACTGAAAACGCCGAAGAAGCCTACGAACTGCTCAACCACGAACTCAAACCCGGCGACCTGGTCCTGTTCAAGTCCTCCAACAGCGTGGGGCTTCGCCATCTGGGCGATCGGATAGCATTACCCCCACAAACCCAGCAAAACGCCGATGAAAGGAGCACTCTGCCGTGATTGCACTTTTGATCGGTGCGGGCCTTGCCCTGCTGTTCGCCCTCGTAGGGACCCCACTTTTCATCCGGCTCCTGGTGCGCCGCGGCTACGGCCAGTTCATCCGTGATGACGGACCCACCTCGCACCACACCAAGCGCGGCACGCCCACCATGGGCGGCACCGTGGTGGTCGCGGCGGTGCTCCTGAGCTACGGGCTCACGCACCTCATCATGCTGATGATGAACCCCGACTCGCCCGGACCGTCAGCGTCCGCCCTGATCCTGCTCTTCCTGATGGTGGGCATGGGACTGGTGGGCTTCCTGGACGACTTCATCAAGATCTCGCGCCAACGCAGCCTGGGCCTGGACGCCAAGGCCAAACTCATCCTCCAGGCCGCGGTGGGCATCATCTTCGCCGTCCTGGCACTGAACTTCCCGGACGAGAACGGGCTGACCCCGGCGTCGACCAAAATCTCCCTGGTGCGCGACCTGCCCTGGCTGGACCTTGCGTTCGGCGGCACCGTCCTTGGCGCCATCCTCTTTGTGGTCTGGTCCAACCTGATCGTCACCGCCGCCACCAACGGCGTGAACCTCACTGACGGCCTCGACGGACTGGCCGCGGGCGCCTCCGTGATGGTCTTCGGGGCGTACACCCTCATGGGCATCTGGCAGAGCAACCAGGCCTGCGGCTCGCCCCGCGAGGCCGGCAGCGGCTGCTACTCCGTCCGTGACCCGCTGGACCTGGCGCTGCTGGCTGCCATCCTCAGCGCCGCCCTGGTGGGCTTCCTGTGGTGGAACACCTCACCGGCCAAAATCTTCATGGGGGACACCGGCTCCCTGGCCATCGGCGGTGCCGTTGCCGGCTTCGCCATCCTGTCCCGCACCGAACTGCTGCTGGGCATCATCGGTGGCCTCTTCGTCATCATCACCCTCTCTGTCATCATCCAAGTGGGCTACTTCAAAGCCACCGGCGGCAAACGTGTCTTCAAGATGGCACCGCTGCAGCACCACTTCGAGCTCAAGGGCTGGGCGGAAGTCACAGTGGTGGTCCGCTTCTGGATCCTCTGCGGCCTGTTCGTCGCCGTAGGCCTGGGCATCTTCTACGCTGAATGGGTCGTACTGCTGTGACCGTTTCCCCCCGGCTCAACTCCCTGGTCTCCTGGGACTCCGACTGGTCCGGACTGCGTGTTGCCGTCACCGGAATCGGCGTCTCCGGCTTCGCCGCGGCCGACACCCTGATCGAGCTCGGGGCCCGCGTGGTGGTGGTTGATGCCGCCACCAGCGAAACCGCCCTGGCCCAGGCCGACACGCTCCGGATCGTGGGCGCGGTGGATGTCCTGCTGGGTGAGGACGCCGTCACCAGCATTCCAAGGATCGACGGCGAACTGCCGGAACTGATTGTCACCTCGCCGGGCTGGCGTCCCGACCAGGCCCTGCTCGCCGCCGCAGCGCGCGCCCACATTCCGGTATGGGGCGACGTTGAACTTGCCTGGCGGGTGCGGGTCCGCGAGGGCCGGAAGACCGCTGACTGGCTTGCCATCACCGGCACCAACGGCAAAACCACCACGGTGGGCCTGACTGAATCCATGCTGCGCGCCGCCGGCCTCAAGGCCCTCGCCGTAGGAAACGTGGGCACCCCCATCCTGGACGCGCTCCGGGACCCGGTGGAATATGACGTCCTTGCCGTTGAACTGTCCAGCTTCCAGCTGCACTGGGCCGAATCCCTGTCGCCCATCGCCAGCGTCTGCCTCAACGTCGCCGAGGACCACGTGGACTGGCACGGCTCCTACGGCTCCTACCTGGCCGACAAAGCCAAAGTCTACGAACGCACCGTCAAAGCCTGCATCTACAACGCGGAACAGATCGAAACCGAACGGATGGTGGAAAACGCCGACGTGGTTGAAGGCTGCCGCGCCGTGGGATTCACCACCGTCACCCCGGCCGTCAGCATGCTCGGTGTGGTGGAAGGGCTGCTGGTGGACCGTGCATTCATCGAAGGGCGCAGGGACAGCGCCGCGGAACTGGCTTCCATGAGCGACCTCGGCGAACTTGCACCCCGGCACATGGTGGCCAACGTCCTGGCCGCAGCCGGCCTGGTCCGGGCCTACGGCGTGGATCAGCAGGCGGTCCGCCAGGGCATCCGCGACTACGTCCCCGGTGACCACCGCATCCAGCCCGTGGCCCGGCAGAACGGAATCCTCTGGATCAACGATTCCAAGGCCACCAACCCGCACGCCGCTGCCGCCTCCCTTGCAGCCTTCACCAACGTGGTGTGGATCGCCGGTGGCCTCTCCAAAGGCGTCAGCTATGACCACCTGGTCCGTGAGAACGCGAAGCGGCTCAAGGCCGTGGTGCTCATTGGAACCGACACCTCGGCCCTCGTTGAGGCCCTCCGGCGACACGCGCCGGATGTCCCCATGATCCCCGCGCTGCCGGGTCACACTGAAGGGGTGCAGACTGCTGCGGCGGAGCGGACCCCTGGTCCGGCCGGCCCCGTGTCCGGGGAAGAGGTGATGTCCCTGGCCGTCGCGTCAGCAGCGCAGGTGGCCGTCTCCGGCGACACTGTGCTGATGGCCCCGGCAGCTGCTTCCATGGATCAGTTCTCTTCCTATGCTCACCGTGGCGGCGCCTTCATTGAAGCTGTCCGCGGGCTGGTGGAGGGGCAGGCCCGGACCGGCGAGGAGTAACAATGGTCAGCACGCCCACCCGGCCGCAGGCCAAAAAAAGCCAGGCCCGGAACCCCCAGGTCCGGCAGTCCCCGGCCGGAACCCGGCAGGGCGCAGCGCCCAAAGCGGCAAAAACCGGTGCCACGGCCCGTCCGGCGGTATCCCTTCCCGGCCGGCTGCGGTCCGCCTACCGCAGGTTCTGGTCCGCCCTTGAAGGTACCGGTACGTCCCGGAACGGGTCCACGTATTACCTGATCCTCGGATCCACCCTGGCCCTGACAGCCATCGGGATCATGATGGTCCTGTCCGCGTCCAGCGTCGAATCCATTGCCGCCGGGAAATCGCCGTACGGCGACGCCCTGAAGCAGGGGGTGTTCGCGGCCATCGGCATGTTCACCATGTTTGTACTTTCCCGGATCAACGTGGTGTGGCTTAAACGCCTGGCGTGGCCAGGGGTAGGCGCCGCGGTGGTCCTGCTGGCCCTGGTCCAGGTGGTGGGCAGCGAAATCAACGGCAACAAAAACTGGATCGACCTGGGCGGCATCACGTTCCAGCCCTCCGAGGCCTCGAAACTGGCACTGGCGCTGTGGATGGCCACCGTGCTGGCCATGAAGGGCAGGCTGCTCAGCCGCTGGCAGCACGTGGCCATCCCGGCCGTCCCCATGGCCGCGATCGTGATCGGGCTGGTCCTGATCGGCAACGACCTTGGCACCGCCATGATCATCATGATGATTGCGGCAGCGGCGCTGTTCTTTGCCGGCGTACCCCTGTACCTCTTTGGGATCGCCGGTCTGGCCGCAGCTGCCGGAACCGCGCTGATGGCCGTGACGAGCTCCAACCGGATGTGCCGCATCACGTCATGGTGGACCGGCGAGACCTGCGCCAACGGCACCGACGCCAACTACCAGGCCACGAACGGCCTGTACGGCCTGGCCTCCGGTGGCTGGTTCGGTGTGGGGCTGGGCCAGAGCCGGCAAAAGTACAGCTGGATCCCCGAAGCCCACAACGACTTCATCTTCGCCATCATCGGCGAGGAACTCGGCCTGGTGGGCACCGTCGTCGTCCTCATCCTCTTCGCCATCCTCGGCGCCGCCATCTACCGGGTGGTCGTGGCGCAGGAGGACATGTTCCACCGCGTCCTGGCCGGCACCATCATGGTGTGGCTGCTGGGCCAGGCCACCGTCAACATGTCGGTGGTGACCGGGCTGATGCCCGTCATCGGCGTGCCGCTGCCGTTCATCTCCTACGGCGGCTCGGCCCTGCTGATGTCACTCTGCGCCATCGGCGTGGTGCTCTCCCTGGCGAGGGAACAGATGGCGCCCGCCATCCGGCCCCGCCGGATGCTGAAGCTGAAGGCCAAAACGGCGAAAGACACCGCCGCCAAAAAGAAGACTGCAAGGAAGCGTGCCTAACCACCGATGACTCCGACAAACCCATCCATCGTCCTGGCGGGTGGCGGTACTGCCGGCCACATCAGCCCGCTCCTGGCCATCGCCGCTGCCCTCCGGGCCGCCTCGCCCGGCGCGGCCATCCTCGCCGTCGGTACCCCCGCCGGGATGGAAACCCGGCTGGTACCCGCCGCCGGCGTGGAACTTGCCACCATTGACCGGGTGCCGTTTCCGCGGCGGCCCTCCCTGGACCTGCTGCGCCTTCCAGCCCGCCTGGCCGGCGCAGTGCGGCAGGCAGGGGAGATCCTGGACAAGTCCGGGGCGGATGTCCTGGTGGGGGTGGGCGGTTATGTCTGCACGCCGCTGTACCTGGCAGCCCGACGCCGGGGCGTACCGATTGTGATCCATGAAGCCAACGCCCGGCCCGGCCTGGCCAACCGGCTGGGTGCGCAGCTGACCAAACGGGTCGCGGTGGCGTTCGAGGGCACCCCGCTGCGCCACGCCGTGCACGTGGGGATGCCCATGCGCACCGAAATTTCCGGCCTGGACCGCGCCGCCGCCCGGCACGATGCGCGGACGGCGCTGGGACTGGACCCGCACCTGCCCACGCTCATCGTCACCGGGGGATCCTCCGGCGCGCAAAGCATCAACCGGACCATCGCGGCAGCAGTCGGCACACTGGCTGCGGCCGGCATCCAGACCCTGCACATCACCGGCCGCGGCAAGACCGTGGCAGGCAGCTCCGGGCAGCCCCTCGCTGCAGCCGGGTACCGGCAGGTGGAATACGTGGCCGGCATGGAACTGGTGTACGCCGCCGCTGACCTCCTGCTGGCCCGCTCGGGAGCCGCAACCGTCTGTGAGGCAGCCGCCGTTGGCGTCCCGGCCGTCCTGGTGCCGCTGCCCATCGGCAACGGCGAGCAGGCCCTCAACGCTGCCGGGCTCGTCAAGGCCGGCGGCGCGGTCCTGGTCCCTGACCGGGACTTCACGCCCGGCTGGGTGGAGCGGGAACTGATCCCGCTGGCCACCGATCCCGCACGGCTGGCCGCCATGGCCGCCAGTTCCCACCAGCTTGGCATCCGCAACGCCGACCAGCGCATGGCCGGCCTCGTCCTGGAAGCGGTCTCCGCATGAGCATCGACGTCCCCACCGGCCCTGCCACCCTGGGCCGGACCCACTTCATCGGCATCGGCGGCGTGGGCATGTCCGCCGTGGCACGGATCATGGTGGCCCGCGGGATACCCGTCAGCGGCTCTGATGCCAAGGACCTGCCCGTGATGGCGGACCTTGCCGCCGCCGGCGCCCGGATCGAAGTGGGCTACGCGGCCGGCAACCTGGGTGACGCCCAGACGGTTGTGGCCGGCTCCGCCATCCGGGCCGATAACCCCGAACTCGCCGCCGCCCGGGAGGCCGGCCTGCCCGTCCTGCACCGCTCCCAGGCCCTGGCCGCCATCATGGGCGCGGACACCGTGGTGACAGTGGCCGGGACACACGGGAAGTCCACCACGACCTCCATGGTCGCGGTGCTGCTGAAAGGCGCGGGCCTGGACCCCACGTTCGCAATCGGCGCCAACGTCCCGGCACTCGGCGTCAACGCCGCGCACGGCTCGTCCGGGATCTTTGTGGCGGAGGCTGACGAGTCCGACGGGTCCTTCCTGAACTACCGGCCGCAGATCGCCGTGGTCACCAACGTCGAGCCCGACCACCTGGACCACTACGGCACGCCCGAGGCCGTTTACGCCTCCTTCGACAGCTTCACCGCACTGCTGCCGGCGGACGGCGTCCTGATCGCCTGCGCGGACGACGCCGGTGCGCTGGCGCTGGCGGACCGGACCCGGCAGCGGGGCAACACCCGGGTTTTCCTCTACGGCACCGGCGCGGAGGCGGACCTGCAGCTGCACGACGGCGGTCCCGGCGAGGTGTCCGTGTCTGCCCCGGCCGGCCGGTTCGACCTGGCCCTGCAGGTACCCGGCAGGCACAACGCCCTGAACGCGGCGGCAGCCTTCGCGGTGGCCCTGGAGCTGGGCGTGGACCCCGCAGCCGCGGCCTCGGCCCTGGGCCACTTCGCCGGCGCTTCCCGGCGCTTCGAGCTCAAGGGCGAAGCCGGGGGAGTGCGTGTGTTTGACGACTATGCCCACCATCCCACTGAAGTCCGGGCGGCGCTGACGGCGGCCAGGAGCGTGGCGGGCGGCCACAAGGTGCACGTCCTGTTCCAGCCGCACCTGTTTTCCCGCACCCGCGAGTTCGCTGCCGAGTTCGCCGGGGCGCTCAACCTCGCCGACACGGCGCTTGTCCTGGACATCTACCCGGCCCGCGAGGACCCCATCCCGGGTGTCACCAGCCAGCTGATCGCGGACCACCTGGGCCCGGGCGGCCGGCTGGTTGAAGCAGCCGATGCCGCCGCTGCCCTGGCGGCCGCCGCGGCTCCCGGTGACATTGTGCTCACCGCCGGTGCGGGCGACGTCACGGCGTACGGTGCCCGGATTGTCGAGGCCCTGCGTGCCTAGCTCCCGCCGGCCCACCTACACCTCTGCGAACCGGGCCGGCGGCCCAGGCAACCCGGGGCGCCCTGCCGGACGCCCCGACCCCGGCAGCCAGGTGGATACCGGCCAGCAGGAGGCAGTTCGGCCTGCAGCGCCCATGCCCGCTGCAGACATCATCTCGGCCTCCCGGAGCCTCCCCGATCCGGGCGCTTCCGTGCCTGGCCCGCCCGTGCCCGCCGCACCCGGTTCCGGAAAGCCGGCCCGGGCGGCACGCCTGGCGCTGCCTGGCTGGCGGCGTGCGCGGCACCAGTCCAACGGTGCAGGAACCGCTGCCAACGTGGTGGCGTTCCCGGAGCCCAAAAGCAAGCGGCGCCGCCGGAACCTGCTGGTGGCAGTGTCCACCATCGCTGTGCTGGTGGCCGTGGTGCTGGCCGCAGCCATCTACTCCCCGATCCTGGCGCTCCGCGAGGTCAGCGTGTCCGGGACCAAGCTGCTGGCGCCGGACCAGGTGCAGGCCGCCCTGTCACCGCTGCAGGGCAAACCGCTGCCCCAGATCAGCAAGGATGACGTTTCCCGGCTGCTGGAACCACTGGTGCAGGTGGAATCCGTCGCCATCCTGGCCCGGCCGCCGTCGGGCCTTGCCGTAACAGTCCGTGAGCGGGTTCCCGTGGCGCTGGTGAAGCAGGGCGAGCAGTACCAGCTGGTGGACGTCGACGGCGTCCGGCTGGCCACCACAGCCGACCCCGCGTCCGTCGCCCTGCCCGTGATCGACGGGGGAGCGGGCACCATCGGGCAGGACCTCTTCCTGGCCACCGCCAACGTGCTGGCGGCGCTGCCCGCCGACGTCCTGGCCAAGCTCTCCAACGCGTCCGCCCAGTCGGTGGACGCGGTGGAACTGAAGCTGGTGGACGGCCAGACCATTGTGTGGGGCAACGCGTCGGAGAAGGAGCTCAAAGCCAAGGTCCTGGCTGCCCTGCTGAAGGCCCCCGTGGATCCCAAAAACCCGGTCAAGGTCTATGACGTCAGTGTCCCGCGCCACCCCGTGACGCGATGAGGCGCTTTCTTTCGGGTATTAATCCGACACGCGGACCCGGTTATTGAATGTGGGAACCAGAGGAAATACCGTTCCAGACATGAGTTACTTGACATAACTATAACCTTCAACACGAAGGTTAAGGTTTCAGGATTCAAGTCCTCCATCAGCTTTCGCAGCAAACTTCGCAGTACACACGAACAAAAAAGACACGAACAAGGGACACGTAACGTGGCAGCTCCGCAGAACTACTTGGCCGTCATCAAAGTCGTCGGCATCGGCGGCGGTGGCGTAAACGCAGTCAACCGCATGATCGATGTGGGCCTCCGTGGTGTCGAATTCATCGCCATCAACACGGACGCCCAGGCGCTGTTGATGAGTGACGCCGACGTCAAGCTCGACGTCGGCCGCGAACTCACCCGCGGCCTTGGCGCCGGCGCCAACCCCGAGGTGGGCAAGCAGGCCGCCGAGGACCACGCCGACGAGATTGAGGAAGTCCTCCGCGGCGCGGACATGGTCTTTGTGACCGCCGGCGAAGGTGGCGGCACCGGAACCGGCGGCGCACCCGTAGTGGCCCGCATCGCGCGGTCCCTGGGCGCCCTGACCATCGGCGTTGTGACCCGTCCGTTCACCTTCGAAGGCCGCCGCCGTGCGGGCTCCGCCGAGGCCGGCATCGACGCCCTCCGCGACGAAGTCGACACCCTCATCGTGATCCCCAACGACCGCCTGCTGTCCATCAGCGACCGCAACGTCTCGGTGCTTGACGCCTTCCGCTCCGCTGACCAGGTGCTGCTGTCCGGCGTCCAGGGCATCACCGACCTCATCACCACCCCCGGCCTGATCAACCTCGACTTCGCCGACGTCAAGTCGGTGATGCAGGGTGCAGGCTCGGCGCTGATGGGCATCGGCTCCGCCCGTGGCGAGGACCGCGCCGTGAAGGCCGCGGAACTGGCCATCGCATCGCCGCTGCTGGAAGCATCCATCGACGGCGCCCACGGCGTGCTGCTCTCCATTCAGGGCGGCTCCGACCTCGGCCTGTTCGAAATCAACGAGGCAGCCCGCCTGGTGCAGGAAGTGGCACACCCCGAAGCCAACATCATCTTCGGCGCCGTCATCGACGACGCCCTCGGTGACGAAGCCCGCGTTACAGTCATCGCGGCCGGCTTCGACGACGTCAAGGCCACCTCGCCGTCCATGGACCAGTCGCAGGCCCAGGTCGCCCCGCAGCGCCCGGCAGCCCCCGCGGCCGCACCCGCCCAGGCGCCCACCGCCGGCAACCACCACACCAACGTCCAGCCCGTGCACGCGGGCGTCGGCGCTGCAGGCCTGGGCAACTGGGGCCAGCAGCGTCCCAGCGCGGTCCCGGCCGACTCCGGTTTCGACGTGGACCTGCCGTCCGTGGTGGAGCCGGACATGACCGGCAGCCGCTCGGATGACCTGGATGTCCCCGACTTCCTGAAGTAGGGTCCGGCTTGTTCCTCTGGCGTGGAGACATCCTGCCCGGTGTTTCCGCCGCATTCACGGATGTCCGCGCCGGGAACCTGGCTTTGCATGTGGGGGACCACCCCGACGAAGTCCGCGGCCGCCGCGCCCACCTGGAGCAATCCATGGGCGTGGCGCCGCAGGACCTGTTGTTCATGAACCAGGTCCACGGTTCCACCGTGGCCGTGATGGCCGCCGGCAGCCCGGCCCCCGACGCCGATGCCATGGTCTCGCTCGGGGTGCCGCTGGCCGTGATGGTGGCGGACTGCATTCCCGTGCTCCTGGCCGGAACATCGCCGGCCGGTCCGGTCCTTGCCGCCGTCCACGCCGGCCGGCCTGGAATCGCCAACGGTGTCCTGCCAAAAGCCGTGGACAGCATGCGGTCCCTGGGCGCCACCGGCATCCGTGCCTGGCTGGGCCCTTCAATCTGCGGACACTGCTACGAGGTGCCGGCCGGGCTCCGCGATGAGGTGGCCGCCGCAGTCCCCGCCACCGCGGGCACCACCTCCTGGGGAACCCCGGCCCTTGACCTTCCGGCCGGAGCGCGCAGCCAGCTTGAAGCTGCCGGCGTTCCGGTGGATTACACCGGCCCCTGCACCCTGGAGACGGAATCCCTCTACTCATACCGGCGCAACCAAAAGACCGGACGGTTCGCCGGGGTGGTGTGGAGCCATGACTGAATCCGCACCCCACGGGGCCGACCCCCGTTCCCTTGAACTGGCGGACCGGCTGGCAGCCGTCCAGGCCCGGATAACGCGTGCTGCCGCCGACGCAGGCCGGCAGGACCGGCCGCCCCGCCTGATTGTGGTGACCAAATTCCACCCGGCCGCGGACGTCCGCCGGCTGGCAGCCCTTGGGGTCCGGGACGTTGGCGAAAACAGGGACCAGGAGGCGGCCGCCAAAGCCGCCGAACTGGCGGACTGTGGCCTCACCTGGCACTTTGTGGGACAGGTCCAGAGCAAAAAAGCCAAATCCGTGGCCCGTTACGCAGCCGCCGTGCACTCCGTGGACCGGGTCCAGCTGGTGGATGCCCTGGCAAAGGCCATGGCCACTGCTCAGAATACGGCCGCGCAGGATGGTGCGCCCCGCCCGGACCTGGACTGTTTCATCCAGGTCAGCCTGGAGGAGGACGCCGGCGCGCACCGCGGCGGAGCGGACCCGGCCGACGTTCCGGAACTGGCCCACCGGATAGCGGCAGCGGAAGGCCTCCGGTTGGCAGGCGTGATGGCGGTTGCCCCGCTGGGTGGCGAGCCGGAATCGGCCTTCGAAAAACTTGCCGGCGTGTCCGCCCGGCTGGTGGCGCAGCACCCCGGCGCCACGGGCATTTCAGCGGGCATGAGCCAGGACCTCGAGGCGGCCATCCGCTTCGGGGCGACACACCTGCGGATCGGCTCCGATATTCTCGGAACACGTCCCGCGGTGGGGTAGCGTCGATCCTGTTGGAAGTGATCGGCGGGGACTCCAGTGCTGTCAAACCATTGGGCGGCCCGCATCCGGGACATACGAAATAGGAGTCGACCATGGCCGGCGCTCTGCGCAAGACAATGATCTATCTTGGGCTCGCCGATGGCGATGAGCATTACGAGTCCGAGCACCAGACCACACGTAAGGATGAGGACGAACCCATGGAAGCAGACCGCGAGGAACGCCGTGCGCCCGCACCGGTCCGCGAAGTCAGCCGGGAAGCGTCCTACAGCCCCGAAGAGGAATACCGCGCCCCTGTGACACCCATCAAGCGTGCGGCGTCCAGCCGCGAGGAAATTACCGGGCTCCGGCAGATCACCACCATCCACCCGCGCTCCTACAACGATGCCAAACTCATCGGTGAGAGCTTCCGGGACGGCATTCCGGTGATCATGAACGTCACCGACATGGGCGAGGCAGACGCCAAGCGCCTGGTCGATTTCTCCGCCGGCTTGGTCTTCGGACTCCGCGGCAGCATCGAACGGGTCACCAACAAGGTCTTCCTGCTCTCGCCGTCGTACGTTGAAGTCATCGGCGATGACAAAAAAGCCAGCGACACCCAGGCCAGTTTCTTCAACCAGAGCTGACCGGCAAGGCCGCACCGGATGCCAGGCAGGGACACCTGCCTGGCATCTGTGCTGAAATAGACCAGAAGAACCGGCACAACGCCGCGGTAATCACAACTGACATGGAGATATGAGTTAAGTCATGGGAATTGTTTTCGGACTTGTCTATCTCGCCCTCCTGCTCTTTTTTGTCGCCCTGATCATCCGCCTGGTCTTTGACTGGGTGCAGATATTTGCCCGGGAATGGCGGCCCCGCGGGGCCGCCCTGGTGGCGGCGCACACTGTCTACTCGATCACCGACCCGCCCCTGAAGGTGCTCCGCCGGCTGATCCCGCCCCTGCGGCTCGGCGGCATTTCGCTGGACCTGGGGTTCCTGATTCTGTTCATCGCCGTGAGCATTGCGATGGGAATCACCCGCAGCCTCGCCTGAATACCCGCGAAACCCTGTCAAATACGCTGGGCCCGCCCCGGGAACGGCTAGGGTGAAGTGAAGAAAACCCGTATTTGACACTTCAGTGTTGAATTACAGGTAGCAGACCAAATTTAGGTACCGTAGTTTTGACGGCCGGAAGGCCTACTGACTAACCAGACCAGTGAGGTGACCAGATGGCTTTGACGCCAGAAGACGTTGTCAACAAACGCTTTCAGCCCACCAAGTTCCGCGAGGGCTACGACCAGGACGAAGTTGATGACTTCCTGGACGAAATCGTCGTCGAACTCCGACGCCTGAACCAGGAAAACGACGAGCTCCGCAAGAAGCTCGCCGATTCCGGCACCAGCGTCCCGGCCGCCACCGCCGCAGCACCTGTGGTGGAGAAGGTCCCCGCACCGGTCAAGGCCGACAAGGACGACGCCAACGAGAAGGCCGAGGCAGCCAAGGCCGCCGAAGCTGCCAAGAAGAAGGAAGCCGCTCCGGCCGCTCCCGCCCCGGCAGTACAGGCCCCACCGGCACCGGCAGCAGCAGCCCCGGCCAACACCCCGTCAGCGGAATCCGCTGCCGGCCTGTTGGCCATGGCCCAGCAGATGCACGACCGCCACGTCTCCGACGGCCAGGCCCAGAAGGACAAGATCATCGCCGAAGCGCAGATCGAAGCCTCCAGCCTCGTCAACGACGCCCAGGAAAAGTCACGCAAGATCCTCGGCGCCCTGGAACAGCAGCGGTCCGTCCTGGAGCGCAAGGTCGAGCAGCTGCGCGGCTTCGAACGCGACTACCGTTCACGCCTCAAGGCTTACATCGAGGGCCAGCTCCGCGACCTCGACGCACGCGGCTCCGTCGCTGCACCGGAAGTCAGCGAAGCCAACTGATCCACCCAGCACGTATTCTGAAAGCCGGTGGCTGAGGATTCCTCGGCCACCGGCTTTTGGCATTAATACCGGTATCACGAATGAAAGCACCATGACTGACGAACCTGCCGCTGCCGCTGCACGCCCTGTCCCGCCTTCGCAGCGCCCCCGCCGCGCCGTGCTGCTGTCCCTGTTTGCCGGGTTCGCAGTCTTCGCCTACGTCTTTGACCAACTGACGAAGATCTGGGTGGTATCCACCATGGTGGAGGGCGAACGGATCCCCGTCCTGCCGCCGGTCCTGCACTGGTACTTCATCAGGAACTCCGGCGCCGCCTTCTCGATCGGCGAGAACGTAACCTGGATCTTTTCCATCATCATGGCGGCCGTGGTGGTCGCCATCCTGTTCCAGATCCGCAAAATCGGCTCCCGCTGGTGGGCGCTTGCCCTGGGGCTGCTGCTCGGCGGCGCACTGGGAAACCTGACAGACCGGCTGTTCCGGGAACCTTCCTTCGGAATGGGCCATGTGGTGGACTTCATCCAGCTACCCAACTTCGCCATCTTCAACATCGCCGACTCCGCAGTGGTCTCCGCGGTGGCGATCATCTGCATCCTGACGCTCCGCGGCATTGGCATGGACGGTGCCCGACTGCACGCTGCGGCCAAAACCAGTCCCGACACGGCGAAGGAGTCCGGTGATGCCTGAGCGCATCATTGTTGCCGGGGAATTCGGCGGAACACGGGCCGACGCCGGCCTGGCCGCCCTGCTGGGCATCTCCCGTTCGATGGCGGCCACCCTCCTGGCCGAAGGCAACGTTGTTGCCGGCGGCAAGGTGCTGGGCAAGTCGGCAAAACTCGTGGCCGGAGACGAACTCCTGGTCACCATTCCGGACCGGCGCGACCCGCTGGAAGTCGTGGAGGAAGTTGTGGAAGACCTGTTGATCCTGCTCGACGACGAAGATTTCGTCGTCGTCGACAAGCCCGTGGGGGTTGCCGCGCACCCGTCACCGGGCTGGGTGGGCCCCACGGTGGTGGGCGGCCTCGCCGGGGCTGGTTACCGCATTTCCACGTCCGGGGCACCGGAACGCGCCGGCATCGTCCACCGGCTCGACGTCGGCACGTCGGGCGTGATGGTGGTGGCCAAGTCCGAGCGCGCCTACACGGCCCTGAAGCGGGCTTTCAAGGAGCGCACCGTGGAGAAGGTCTACCACGCGGTGGTCCAGGGACTGCCTGACCCGCTCGAAGGCACCATCGACGCGCCCATCGGCCGGCATCCCGGCCACGACTGGCGCTTCGCCGTCATCGAGGACGGCCGCCCCTCCGTCACGCACTATGAAGTCCTGGAGGCCTTCGGAAAAGCATCGCTGGTGGAGGTGCACCTCGAAACGGGACGCACCCACCAGATCCGAGTGCATTTCTCCGCCCTCCGCCACCCCTGCGTCGGCGACCTGACCTACGGAGCGGACCCGCGGCTCGCGGCCACCCTGGGGCTCACGCGGCAGTGGCTGCACGCCCGTCAGCTGGGCTTCGAGCATCCCGTCACCGGTGAACCTGTGCTGGTGTCCAGCGAGTACCCGCAGGACCTTTCCTACGCACTGGAAGTGCTCGGCTCGGGCCAGGCCTAGCCATCCCCACGCGCGCCAGTGCGTAGAATGGTGCGGTGACTTCCAGCAATGATTCGTTCGTCCACCTGCACACCCACACCGAATACTCCATGCTGGATGGGGCGGCCCGGCTGGGTGAACTGTTCGATGAAACCGACCGGCTGGGCATGCCGGCGCTGGCCACCACGGACCACGGGTACCTCTTCGGGGCCTTTGATTTCTGGCGGAAAGCCACGGATAAGGGCATCAAACCCATCATCGGGGTGGAAGCCTACGTCACCCCCGGCACGGCCCGCGGCGACAAGAGCCGCGTCCGCTGGGGCGAGGAAAACCAGCGCAAGGACGACGTCTCCGGCGGTGGCTCCTACACCCACATGACGCTGCTGAGCTACAACAACGTCGGCATGCGCAACCTGTTCCGAGCCTCCTCCATCGCCTCCCTCGACTCGGTATTCGGCAAGTGGCCCCGGCTGGACCGCGAACTGCTGAACACCTACTCCGAAGGCCTCATCGCCACCACAGGCTGCCCCTCCGGAGAAGTCCAGACCCGCCTTCGGCTCGGCCAGTACCGCGAGGCCCTGGAGGCGGCCGCCGAATTCCGGGATATCTTCGGTGCGGAAAACTACTTCTGCGAACTGATGGACCACGGCCTGGATATCGAGCGGCGGGTCACCGGCGACCTGCTGCGCCTGGCCAAGGACCTTAACCTGCCCCTGGTGGCTACCAACGACCTGCACTACACCCACGAGCACGACGCGAAGGCGCACGAGGCGCTGCTCGCCATCCAGTCCGGCTCCACGCTCCTGGAACCCACGTACGACAACGGCGGCTCCCGCTTCGCGTTCTCCGGCAGCGGCTATTACCTCAAGTCGCCGCGGGAAATGCGGGAACTGTTCCGCGACCACCCGGAAGCCTGCGACAACACCCTCCTGATCGCCGAACGCTGCGAAGTTTCGTTCAACACCGGCGCCAACTACATGCCCCGGTTCCCCTGCCCGGAGGGTGAGGACGAAACCTCCTGGCTGGTCAAGGAAGTGGATACCGGACTGCGCTACCGCTACCCGCAGGGCATCCCGGACAAGGTCCGCAAGCAGGCAGACTACGAACTCGAAGTCATCACGTCCATGGGCTTCCCGGGCTACTTCCTGGTGGTGGCCGACTTCATCAACTGGGCCAAAAACAACGGTATCCGCGTGGGTCCCGGCCGTGGTTCCGGCGCTGGTTCCATGGTTGCCTACGCCATGCGCATCACCGACCTCGATCCGCTGCACCACGGCCTGATCTTCGAACGGTTCCTGAACCCCGACCGCGTCTCCATGCCCGACTTCGACGTCGACTTCGATGACCGGCGCCGCTCCGAAGTCATCGACTACGTCACCCGCAAATACGGCGATGAGCGCGTGGCCATGATCGTCACCTACGGCACCATCAAAACCAAGCAGGCGCTCAAGGACTCCTCCCGCGTGCTGGGCTACCCGTTCAGCATGGGCGAAACGCTGACCAAGGCGCTGCCGCCCGCCGTGATGGCCAAGGACATCCCCCTGGCCGATATCCAGAACAAGGACTCAAAGCGCTACAGCGAGGCCGGCGACTTCCGGCAGCTGATCGCCACTGACCCCGAAGCCGCCAAGGTCTTCGAAACGGCCCTGGGCATCGAAGGCCTGAAACGCCAGTGGGGCGTGCACGCCGCCGGCGTGATCATGTCCTCGGACCCCATCATCGACGTGATCCCCGTCATGCGCCGCTTCCAGGACGGCCAGGTCATCACGCAGTTCGACTATCCGACGTCCGAGGGCCTGGGCCTGATCAAGATGGACTTCCTCGGCCTGAGGAACCTGACGATCATTTCCGATGCCCTGGAAAACATCAAGATGAACCGGAACATCGACCTGGACCTGGAGACCCTGGAACTGGACGACGTCGAATCCTACGAACTCCTGGCCCGCGGCGACACCCTCGGGGTGTTCCAGCTCGACGGCGGCCCCATGCGCTCCCTCCTGAAGCTCATGAAGCCTGACAACTTCGAAGACATCTCGGCAGTGCTTGCCCTGTACCGTCCCGGCCCCATGGGCGCCAACGCCCACACCGACTATGCCCTGCGCAAGAACGGCATCCAGGAAGTCATCCCCATCCACCCCGAGCTCAAGGAACCGCTCGCGGAAATCCTGGGCGGTACGTACGGCCTGATTGTGTACCAGGAGCAGGTCATGGCCGTGGCCCAGAAGCTGGCCGGCTACTCCCTGGGCCAGGCCGACATCCTTCGCCGCGCCATGGGCAAAAAGAAGAAATCCGAGCTGGACAAGCAGTTCGCCGGGTTCTCCCAGGGCATGCAGGACAACGGCTACTCCATGGCTGCCGTGAAAACCCTCTGGGACATCCTGCTGCCCTTCTCCGACTACGCCTTCAACAAGGCGCACTCGGCGGCCTACGGCGTCATTTCCTACTGGACTGCGTACCTCAAGGCGCACTACGCGCCGGAGTACATGGCTGCGCTGCTGACCTCCGTGGGGGACGACAAGGACAAGTCCGCCATCTACCTCAACGAATGCCGCCGTATGGGCATCACCGTGCTGCCGCCGGATGTGAACGAGTCCGCCCTGAACTTCACTCCGGTGGGCACCGACATCCGCTTCGGCATGGGCGCCATCCGGAACGTGGGCGTCAACGCGGTCGAAGCCATGGTGGCCGCCCGCGAAAGCGAGGGAGCATACATCTCCTTCAAGGACTACCTGATGAAGGTCCCCGCGGTGGTCTGCAACAAGCGCACCATCGAGTCACTGATCAAGTCCGGGGCCTTCGACTCCCTGGGGCACCACCGGCGTGCGCTGGCCATGATCCACGAGGAAGCCATCGACTCGGTGATCACCCTCAAGCGCAATGAGGCGATCGGCCAGTTCGACCTCTTTGCCGGCTTCGAGGATTCCGACTCGGAAGCGTCGCTCAGCATCGAAATCCCGGACCTGCCCGAATGGGAAAAGAAGGACAAACTGTCTTTCGAGCGGGACATGCTGGGCCTCTACGTCTCCGACCACCCCCTGCAGGGGCTCGAAGGGCTCCTGAGCCAGCACGCCGAAATGAGCATCACTACCGTCCTCGGCGAGGACGGACCCCAGGACGGCGCCATCATCACCATCGCCGGCATGATCACCTCCCTGAGCCGCCGGATCGCCAAAGCCAGCGGCAACGCGTACGCCCGGGCCGAAGTGGAGGACCTGGGCGGTTCACTGGAAGTAATGTTCTTCGGCCAGGTCTACGGGCCCATCGCCTCCGTACTGGCGGAGGACCTGATTGTGGTGGTCAAGGGCCGCCTGCAGAAGCGCGACGACGGCGCCATCGCCCTGAACTGCATGGAGCTGTCCGTGCCGGACCTCAGCGAGGGGCTCAACGGGCCGCTGGTGATCACCATGGCCACGCACAAGGCCACCGAAGCCGTGGTCACCGAGCTCGGCGACGTGCTCCGGACCCACCGGGGCAACTCGGAAGTCCGGCTGCACCTGCAGGGCGATACCCGCACCGAGATCATGGGCCTGCCGGTCCACCTCCGGGTGAACCCCAGCCCGTCACTGTTCGGTGACCTGAAGGTCCTCCTGGGCCCAGCCTGCCTGGACGCCTGACCCGCCGCTACGCCCCGGCCGCCCCTCAGATCTCGTAGTCGAGGGGCGCCGGCTGGCTGTAGGCGCCGTCGTGGTACAGCAGGGGCAGGCCATCGCCGCCCACCTGGCCGTCCACCACCTGGACCACCACCACGGCGTTGTTCTCGAACGAGAGCCGCATCTGGACTTCCCCGATCAGCCAGCCGGCGACGTCCTTGAGGACCGGCACTCCGTGCGGGCCCACCTCCCAGTGGTCGCCTTCGAAACGGTTCCTGGTCCTGGCGAACCGGTCAGCCAGGTCCTGGTTCTCCAGGCCCAGCATATGGACGCCCACGTGGGTGGTGTTGGCCACGGCGGGCCAGGAGCTGGAGCTGCGGGCCATGTTGAACGTAAACCGCGGCGGCTGCGCAGACAGTGACGCCACTGACGTGGCAGTGAAGCCGTAGGGCCGGTCCTGGTAGTTGACTGTGATGATGGCGACGCCTGCTGCATGCCGGCGGAACATCTGCTTGAACGTCGCCTCGAACGACGCACTGGTCTCATCCACCGGAACTCCTGACAAATAAAAGGTTGCTTGGCTTCAAGGGTATGGCCCTGCGGCCGGGGCGCCGAACGCCTGTGAAGCCGGAAGACCGGCGCTGGACCACCCCGTAATTTGTTAAGGTTTGTTGCATGAGCACTATTCCCCGCCGGCAGCGCGCACGGCCATCCTGGGCCACCCTCGTGGTGACGGCTGCCGCAGGCATCCCTGCCGGCGTCCTCTGGTGGCTGCTGGCCCCGGCCGGGCTGAACCTGATCACCCGGGACCCCGCCCTCGGCACAGGCACCAACCCGCTGGCGTGGCTGCCCCGGGACCTGACGCTCGCCGGCCTGTTCCTCCTCGCCGGCTGCCTGGTGGCGGCCTTCCTGGCCGGCAGCAAGCGGCCGGACCCGCAGACTGCCCTGGTGCTGGGCCTGGCAGGGTCGTTCTGCGGTGCAGTCCTTGCCTGGCAGACGGGCCTCCTCGCCGCCTCGCTGTGGGGACCTGCCGCCGACCCGGCATTGAATGCCAGTGTGGCGTTTTCGCTGCGCGCCTGGCCCGTGATCCTGATCTGGCCGGCCGCCACCGCCATCGCAGTATTTGTCCTCGAAATCATCCAGTTTCCAGGCCGCAGGCCAGCCTCCGGGATGATGTCCGGGCAGGACGCCCCCGGCCCCGTAAAATAGCCGGGTGAGCCTTCCTTCCCAGCCTTCTGCCCCCGCCACTTCCGCCGTCGCCTTCCGCACCGTTGACCTCCGCGGCCAGGACCTGACGCTGGCCGGACTGCGCGCCGCCGTGCCGCGGGCCAAGGGCCGGACAGTTGCCGACGCCGAGGAAAAAGTGCACGGCATCATCGCCGCCGTCAGGGCGGACGGGTTCGCCGCCCTGGCTAGCCTCGCGGCAAAGTTCGACGGCGTGGAGCAGCAGCACCCGCTGGTCCCGCAGGACGCGCTGGACGCCGCCCTGGCCGGGCTGGATCCCGAGGTGCGCAGCGCGCTGGAGGAATCGATCAGCCGCGCCCGGATTTTTGCCGACGGGCAGCGTCCACGGAACATCGACGTTGAACTGGGCGACGGCGCCGTGGTCAGCCAGAACTGGGTCCCGGTGGGACGCGTGGGCCTGTACGTCCCCGGCGGCCTGGCCGTCTACCCGTCCTCCGTGATCATGAATGTTGTCCCCGCCCAAGCCGCGGGCGTGGCCTCGATCGCCCTGGCGTCGCCGCCGCAGAAGGAATTCGGCGGGCTGCCGCACCCCACCATCCTTGCCGCCGCCGCGCTGCTGGGCATCACCGAGGTTTACGCCATCGGCGGCGCGCAGGCCATCGCCGCTTTCGCCTACGGCATCCCGGCGGCCCCGGCCGGACCCGCCCTGGAGCCCGTGGATGTGGTGACTGGCCCCGGCAACATCTTTGTGGCGACGGCCAAGCGCCTGGTCAAGGGAGTGGTGGGGATCGATTCGGAGGCCGGCACCACGGAGATCGCCATCCTCGCCGACTCCAGCGCCCAGCCGCACCTCGTGGCCGCAGACCTCATCAGCCAGGCCGAGCACGATCCGCAGGCAGCGTCAGTTCTGGTGACGGACTCCGAGCAACTCGCCGCAGCGGTGCGTGTTGAACTGGACCGGCAGGCTGCCGCCACCCGGCACGCCGCCAGGGTGGCTGAAGCCCTGTCCGGGCCGCAGTCAGGGGTGGTGCTGGTGGACGGCCTGGAACAGGGCATCGCCGCCTGCGACGCCTACGCCGCCGAGCACCTGGAGATCATGACCCGGGACGCCGCAGCCGTGGCAGCCCGGATCAGGAACGCCGGAGCCATATTTGTGGGGGACTACAGCCCGGTCAGCCTGGGCGACTACTGCGCAGGCTCCAACCACGTCCTGCCCACCAGCGGTACCGCAGCCTTCTCTTCCGGCCTGAACGTCACCACTTTCCTGCGGGCCATCCAGGTGATCAACTACAGCCGTGCGGCGCTCTCCGAGGTCAGCGGCCACATCGTCAGCCTTTCCCGGGCAGAGGACCTGCCGGCACACGGCGACGCGGTGACCGCCCGCTTCCCCGCAGCGCGCTAGGCACCACATGTAGTAATTACAGGATTGTGATTACCCCAGATGTGGCCGTAAACTGAACAGTGCTGTACTGCCGCCTCCGCCGGGGGCCGGTTGGGACGTCCCGGTCACCGGGACCGTGCGAAAGGGGACACCTTGTACTGTCCGTTCTGCCGCAATCCCGATTCCCGCGTTGTTGACAGCCGCATGGCTGATGACGGCTCGGCCATCCGCCGCCGTCGCCAGTGCCCTGGCTGCGGCCGCCGGTTCACCACCGTGGAAACCACCAGCCTGTCCGTGATCAAGCGCTCCGGCGTCGGTGAGCCGTTCAGCCGCAGCAAGGTCATTAACGGCGTCCGCAAGGCGTGCCAGGGCAGGCCTGTCAGCGAGGATGACCTCGCGCTGCTGGCCCAGGAGGTGGAGGAGCAGATCCGCGCCTCCGGAGCCGCGGAAATCGACGCCCATGAGGTGGGGCTGGTGATTCTTGGCCCGCTGCAGAAGCTGGACAAGGTGGCCTACCTCCGGTTCGCCAGCGTCTACCAGGCCTTCGAGTCCCTGGCGGACTTCGAAACAGCCATCTCCCTGCTCCGCCATGAAGCGGACCAGGACGCTGCGGCCGGTCCGGCCACGGCACCCGTGGGCCCGGAGAAAAGCGCCCTTTAGCTTGCCGGTGGCGGCGCGGAGGGGAAGCCGCAGCCGCCGCCGGCACCCCCGGACCGGTCCATCTGCTGCCTGGGCCCCCCGGCCCGGCCGGTTACCTGCCGCCGGAAACGGGCAGGATGGCGCCGGTGATGTAGGCGGCCTCGTCCGAAAGCAGCCACAGGACGGCGGCTGCCACCTCTTCGGGTTCGGCGCCCCTGCCCATCGGGATGGTGGGGTTCAGCCGTGCCACCCGGTCCGGCATTCCTGCCGCGGCATGCAGCCCGGTGTTGGTGCTGCCGGGGGCCACGGCGTTGACCCGGATCCCATGCTGTGCCACCTCGGCGGCCAGTCCTGTGGTCAGGACATCCACGGCGCCCTTGGACGCAGCGTAGTGGGCCCAGGTCCCTGGTGAACCGGCCTTGGTGGCGGTGGAGGAGATGTTGATGATGGCCCCGCCGCGGCCACCCGCCTGCGTGCCCATCCGCCGCACGGCCTCCTGGCACATAAAGATGGTGCCGCCGACGTTGACGTCCATCACCCGGCTGACGTTTTCCGCCGGCATGTCCACCAGGTTACCGATCAGGTTCCCGGTAATCCCGGCGTTGTTGACCACGGCGGTGACCTCGCCCAGGCGCGCCGCGGCATCAAAAAGGGAGCCGACGGCGGCGGGCACGCTGATGTCCGCGCGTGCAGCCAGTGCCGTGCCGCCGTCGTCGTGAATGTCCTGGAGCACCCGCTCCGCACCGGCGGAGTCCTCCGAGTAGTTCACCACCACGGCGTAACCCGCACGGGCGGCGCGCCGGGCAATGGCGGCCCCGATGCCGCGGCTGGCACCGGTAACCAGCAGGACCCCGCGGTCGGTGCCGCCGGCGGCCGGTTCCGTTGCAGCTACCGGCTACTTGGCCAGTTTGTGCTTCAGGGCGATTTCGATGGCGGCGCCCACAATGCCTGCCTCGTTGCGCAGCTGGGCCGGAACGATTTTGGTGCGCAGCTTGAGGTTGGGCAGGTACTCGTCCGCCCGCTTCGAGATCCCGCCGCCCACAATAAAGAGTTCGGGGGAGAAGAGGAACTCGACGTGGGAGAAGTAGCGCTGCAGGAGGACACTGTATTCATCCCAGGACAGGCCGTCGCGTTCGCGGGCCACCGCGGAGGCCTTGCTCTCCGCGTCGAAGCCGTCCACTTCCAGGTGGCCCAGTTCGGCGTTGGGTACCAGCTTGCCGTCAAAGATGAACGCCGAACCGATGCCGGTGCCCAGCGTGATCACCAGGACCGTGCCGGCGACGCCCTCGCCTGCGCCGTAGCGCGCTTCGGCAAGGCCTGCGGCGTCGGCATCGTTGATGACCTCCACGGGGCGGCCCAGGCGTTCGGTCAGGAGGGCGTCGATGTCCGTGTCCAGCCAGGATTTGTCCACGTTCGCGGCCGAATGCACCACGCCGTGCTGGATGATGCCGGGGAACGTCACACCGACCGGCGAACCGGCGGCGGGGGCTTCGGGCCGGGCGGAGAGTTCGGCGACCACCTGTGCCACTGCTTCAGCAACCGCTTCGGGGGTGGCCGGCTGCGGGGTGGGCACGCGGAACCGCTCACCGAGCAGCTTGCCCTTCTTAAGGTCGACAATGCCGCCCTTAATGCCCGTCCCTCCGATGTCGATGCCGATCAGCGGGGCGTTCTTGTGCGACTTTTCGTCCTTCTTGGCCAAGGGGTATCCGTTCGTGCAGTGGCGGGCAGGGGAGAACCGGCGAACTGCCGGCCCGGACATCCGGTGCAGGCACCGGGCGTCGAAGGTTGAAGGAACAGGTTACGGCAGCGTGAGGATTTCCGCGCCGGACTCCGTAACAAGCAGGGTGTGTTCGAACTGCGCGGTGCGCTTGCGGTCCTTGGTGACCACTGTCCAGTCGTCGGCCCACATGTCCCATTCCACGGTGCCCAGGGTGAGCATCGGTTCAATGGTGAACACCATTCCGGTCTCGATGACCGTGTTGTAGGCGGGCGCAGCGTCATAGTGCGGGATGATCAGCCCCGTGTGGAATGCCTCTCCCACGCCATGGCCGGTGAAATCGCGGACCACGCCGTAGTTGAAGCGCTTGGCGTAGGACTGGATGGCCCGGCCGATCACGTTGATCTCCCGGCCCGGGGCCACGGCCTTGATGGCGCGGTTCAGGGATTCCTGCGTCCGCTCCACCAGCAGCCGCGAATCCTCGTCCACCTCACCCACCGGGAAGGTGAAGTTGGTGTCGCCGTGCACACCGTTGATGTATGCGGTGATGTCGATGTTGATGATGTCGCCGTCACGGACCACCGTACTGTCCGGGATGCCGTGGCAGATGACCTCGTTCAGGGAGGAGCACAGCGACTTGGGGAAACCCCGGTAGCCGAGGGTGGAGGGGTAGGCATGGTGGTCGAGGAGGAACTCGTGGCCCACCTGGTCCAGCTGGTCAGTGGTCACGCCGGGCTTGATGTGCTTACCCACCTCCACGATGGCCTGGGCCGCGATCCTGCCCGCCACCCGGATCTTTTCCACCGTCTCGGCCGATTTCACCTCGGAGCCGGTGAATTTGGCCGGCGCGGGCCTGCCCACGTACTCCGGGCGGGGGATGGTTGCCGGAACGGGGCGCTGCGGGCCCACGGTTCCCGGGGTGAGGGTGCCGATGGGTGCAGTGGAGGCAAGGGAAGGCATAGATTGATCATATAAGGGACCACAGAACGCCTGGCAACAGGAAGCCGTGGCAGGACCGCGTCAGCAGGAACGTTACGCAGGTCAGGCCCGGCAGCCTGCCGGACGGGGACAGGAGCAGCCATGAGTGAGTACTGGTATAACGTCAACACCCACGAGGTCGAGGAGGACCGGCAGTCCGACTGGAGCCAGTTGATCGGCCCCTACAAGACCCGTGAGGAAGCCGAGCACGCGATGGAGAAGGTGCGGGCCCGGAACGAGCAGTGGGACAAGCAGGACGAGGACTGAGCTAGAAGGAGTGCTCGGGTCCGGGGAACTGCCCGGACCTGACATCCTCGCCGTAAGCCGTGGCGGCGTCCAGGAGCGTGGTGCGGAGGTCCGCGTACTGCTTGACGAACTTGGCCATTTTTCCGCCGCGCAGCCCGGCCATGTCCTGCCAGACGAGCACCTGGCCGGTGGTTTCCTTGCCGGCGCCGATCCCCACCGTGGGAACTGCGACGGCGGCATCGATGGCTGCCGCTGTGGCGGCCGGAACCATTTCCATCAGCACGCTGAACGCGCCGGCGTCAGCCAGCGCCACGGCGTCGTCAATCAAGCGCTGGGCGTCCTCTCCCCGGCCCTGGACCCGGTAGCCGCCCAGCGAGTGTTCGCTTTGCGGCGTGAAACCGATGTGCGCCATGACCGGGATGCCGGCCTGGACCATTGCCTTCACGGTATCCGCGTAGTACTTGCCGCCCTCGATCTTGACGGCGTGGGCCAGGCCTTCCTTGAGGAACCGGACCCCCGTCGCCACCGCCTGTTCCGCTGAGACCTCGTAGCTGCCGAAGGGCAGGTCGGCCACCACCAGGGCGCGCTTCGCGGAGCGGGCCACGGCCCGGCAGAGCGGCAGCAGCTCGTCCACCGTTACGGGCAGGCTGGTTTCGTTGCCGTAGACGTTGTTGGAGGCGGAGTCGCCCACCAGGAGCACCTCGATCCCGGCGGCATCAAAAATTTCGGCCGTGTACTGCTCATACGCGGTGAGCATGGCAAACCTCGTGCCGTCCTGCTTGGCCTGCAGCAGGTGGTGGATCCGCACCTTCGCGGGCCGCCGTTCCGATCCCGCAGCACCGTGGCCCGGCCCGTTGCCGTAAGGGGCGGGCTGTTCTGCGGGCGTGGCTGAGGCTGCACTGTTGCTGGAGTCCATGGCACGAGCGTAGTGGGCGGTGCGCGGTCCCTGCTACCGGCCGGGTCCTGGCGCACGGGTGATAAGGGTCATAATCCACCGGCCATTTGCAGGTGGCCGCCGCGTGCGGCGGCTGGCGCGGACCCTGGATCGGTTGTAAACGCTGTGTTACACGCGGTGCGGGCTTCAGCATCGCCGTCGAATGCTTAGTACAGTGTTGGTGAACTGCTGCCGGCTTCCCTTTCTTGTGGACCCGGAGCATGGACGTTGACCGGAGAAGAGGCCTTCATGGACCGCCAGCAAGAGTTTGTCCTGCGCACAATCGAAGAGCGCGACGTACGCTTCGTGCGCCTGTGGTTCACCGACGTTGTGGGATCGCTCAAGTCAGTGGCCCTGGCGCCGGCCGAAGTGGAGGGGGCGTTCGAGGAAGGCCTCGGGTTTGACGGCTCCGCCATCGAAGGCCTGGCCCGCGTCTTCGAATCCGACATGCTTGCCCAGCCGGACCCCTCAACCTTCCAGATCCTGCCGTGGCGGGGCGAAACGGAGCAGACATCGCGGATGTTCTGCGACATCCTTACCCCCGACGGCGAACCTTCCGCCGCCGATCCGCGCAACGTCCTCAAGCGCACGCTGGCCAAAGCCGCCGACATGGGTTTCACCTGTTACACCCACCCGGAAATCGAGTTCTACCTGCTCAAGTCGCAGGCCCCGGGCCCGGACGGCGCGCCGATCCCCGTGGACGAGGGCGGCTACTTTGACCACGTCCCCGGCGGCGTCGCCCAGGACTTCCGCCGCACCGCCGTGACCATGCTCGAATCGGTGGGCATCTCCGTGGAGTTCAGCCACCACGAGGCCGGCCCCGGCCAGAACGAAATTGACCTGCGCTACGCTGACGCCCTGCAGACCGCGGACAACATCATGACGTTCCGCACCGTCATCAAGGAAGTGGCGCTGCAGCAGGGCACGTACGCCACGTTTATGCCCAAGCCGTTCACGGACCACCCCGGCTCCGGCATGCACACCCACTTCTCGCTGTTCGAAGGCGACGCCAACGCCTTCTACGAGGCCGGCGCCGAGTTCCAGCTGTCCAAGACCGCACGGCAGTTCATCGCCGGCATCCTCAAGCACGCACCTGAGTTCACGGCCGTCACCAACCAGTTCGTGAACTCGTACAAGCGCCTCTGGGGCGGCGGCGAGGCGCCCAGCTACCTGAGCTGGGGCCACAACAACCGCTCGGCCCTGGTCCGGGTTCCGCTGTACAAGCCGGGCAAGGGCCAGTCCGCCCGGATCGAGTACCGCGGCATCGATTCCGCCGCCAACCCCTACTTGGCGTACGCCGTCCTGCTCGGTGCCGGGCTCAAGGGCATCGAAGAGGGCTACGACCTGCCGGCAGCCGCTGAGGACGATGTCTGGTCGCTGAGTTCCGCGGAGCGCCGCGCCATGGGCCACGATCCGCTGCCCGCCAGCCTCCACGATGCGATCCGCTCCATGGAGGACTCTGAACTGATGCCCCAGATCCTGGGCGAACAGGTCTTTGAGCACTTCCTGCGCAATAAGCGGGCCGAATGGCAGGACTACCGGCTGCAGGTCACCCCTTACGAGCTGCAGCGCAATCTCGGCATCCTCTAGGCTGCCGGCGTGAGCCTGGCGCGTCGCCTGATCTCGGCCGGCTTCAGTGACCTGGAGAAGGCAGGGCGGTTCCTGGCTGCCCGGGAACTGGAGGGCCTGGACCAGGACCGGCTCTTCGCCGGGCTGCAGATGGCTGCCAGTCCGGATACGGCGCTGCAGTCCCTGGTGCGCCTGGTGGAGAAGCACCCCGCGCTGCGGGAACTCGCCGAAGCCGACCCTGAAACCAGCGAACCGCTGTACCGGGTGCTGGGCGCCTCCGAGGCGCTGGGTGAGTTCCTGATCCGGCACCCGGAGCACCTCGAGGCCTTCAACGTCCGGGCAAGCCCCGAGCCAGTCCAGGCGGACCCGGCCGTGCTCCGCGCGGTGCTTCTGCAGTCCGTGGGCGCCGACCCGCGGGCTGCCAGGCCGGTGGCCACCCGGACCGGAGTGGAAGCCTACGTGGCGCTGCGCACCGCCTACCGCAGGGGAGTGGTGGACCTTGCGGTCAAGGACCTCTGCGCCGCCGACCCGCTGGATTTCCTGCCCGCAGTGGGGGCCGAACTGGCTGACCTGGCAGGTGCCGCCATCGAGGCGGCCCTCGCCGTGGCGCGGGCCGAGGCAGCGGAGCAGCACAGTGCCTCGGACGTTGCCGGGATTGGCCTCGCCGTCATTGGCATGGGCAAATGCGGCGCCCGGGAACTGAACTACATTTCCGACGTCGACGTGATCTACGTGGTGGACGCGGGGCAGTTGGATGACGCCCACGCCAATACCATCGGCACGGCACTCGCCACGGGCATTTCGCGCGCCATCATGGGCCTCGCCCGGGAGCCGGGCCTCTGGGAGGTGGACGCCAACCTGCGCCCGGAGGGCAAATCCGGTCCACTGGTGCGGACCCTGGCCTCGCACGAATCGTATTACGCGCGCTGGGCCGAAAGCTGGGAGTTCCAGGCGCTGCTGAAGGCCCGTACCATTGCCGGCGACGCCGTCCTGGGCCGCCGTTATGAGGAAGCGGTGGCGCCGCTGATCTGGACGTCGGCCAGCCGGGACGGATTTGTGGAGTCCGTGCAGGCCATGCGGCGCCGGGTCACCGACCACATCCCGCCGGCCGAAGAGCAGCGCCAGATCAAGCTGGGCCGTGGCGGCCTGCGCGACGTCGAATTCACCGTCCAGCTCCTGCAGCTGGTCCACGGCAAGGCTGACGAGTCGCTGCGCCGCCGCGACACCACCTCGGCCATTGCTGCGCTGTCCGCCGGCGGGTACATCGGCCGGTCCGACGCTGCCGCGTTCGACAATGCCTACCGCTACCTGCGGCTGCTCGAACATCGGATCCAGCTGTTCCAGCTGCGGCGCACCCACCTGATGCCCGTAGCGGACCCGGCCCTCCGGTCCCTGGCCAAGGCAGTCCTTGGCCCCTTTGCCACCGAGCGGCCCCACCCGGACGCTTTGCTGGCCGCCTGGCAGAAGACCAAACGCTCGGTCCGCGAACTGCACGAACGGATCTTCTACCGGCCGCTGCTGAACACCGCCGCAAAGCTCAGCTCCGAAGACGCCCGGCTCACTCCCGAAGCCGCGCAGGGCCGGCTTGCGGCGCTGGGCTACCTTGACCCGCCCGGTGCCATGCGGCACATCGAGGCGCTGACGGCAGGGGTGAGCAGGCGGGCAGCGTTGCAGCGCCAGTTGCTCCCCGTGCTCCTGGACTGGCTGGCGGAGGGTGTGGACCCGGATGCCGGGCTGCTGGCCTTCCGGCGCGTCAGCGAGGCGCTGGGCACCACCCACTGGTATCTGGGTATGCTCCGGGACTCCACCGCCGCCGCTGAACGGCTGTGCCACATGCTGTCCAACTCGCGGCTCATCGCCGACCTGCTCGAAGTCTCGCCGGAGTCCGTGGCGTGGCTGGGGCAGGACAAGGACCTGGCGCCCGTCCCGTTCCAGGCCCAATGGCAGGAGATCACGGCCAAGATGTCGCGGCACTCGGATCCGGAAAGCGCCATGCGCCTGATCCGGCTCATCCGGCGCCGCGAGATCCTGCGGATTGCGATCGCCGATTCCGTGGGACTGCTGGACCAGGACCAGGTGGGGGCTGCGCTGGCGGACACGGACCGGGCTGCCGTGCTGGGCGCGCTCCGCGTCGCTGAAAGTGTGGTCCAGATGTCGGGCCCGCTCAAGACCGCCATGCTGGTGGTTGCCATGGGCCGGCAGGGCGGCCGGGAGATCGGGTACGGCTCCGACGCGGATGTTATGTACGTCCACCGGGCGCTGCCGGGGTTCACCGACGCCGAGGCGCAGGAGCAGGGCCTGCGAATGGTGGCCAAGGTCTCCAGCCTGCTGACCCAGCCGTTGAAGCCTGCCATCATGGCCGAACGGGTCCTCCAGATGGACGCCGACCTCCGGCCCGAAGGAAAAAACGGTGCCATGGTTCGTTCGCTGGATTCCTACGCGGAGTATTACCGGCGCTGGTCGCTGGTCTGGGAGGCACAGGCTTTGCTGCGGGCCAGGCCCATGGCAGGGGACGACGCCCTGGCGGCGGACTTCCTGCAGCTCATTGAACCCATCCGGTATCCGGAGGAAATCTCCGAGCAGGACGTGCGCGAGGTCCGGCGGGTCAAGGCGCGGGTTGAGGCCGAGCGGCTGCCGCGCGGTGCGGACCCGGCCCGCCACCTGAAGCTGGGCCGCGGTGGCTTGAGCGACGTCGAGTGGCTGGTGCAGCTGCTCCAGCTGCAGCATGCCGGGCAGCACCAGGAGCTGCGGACCACGTCCACGGTGGGCGCGCTGGATGCAGCCGCTGACCTGGGGCTGCTGGCCCGGGAGGATGCGGACCTGCTGGCCTCCGCGTGGCGGCTGGCCAGCCGGATCAGGTCCGCCAACGTGATCTGGACCGGCAAGGCCTCGGACCTGCTGCCCTCGTCCCGCCGCGACCTGGAGGCAGTGGCCCGCTGGTGCGGCTACGAACCCGGAAACGCTGCCGCCCTGGAAGAGGACTACCTGCGGCTGAGCCGGCGCGCCAGGGCGGTCTTCGAACGGGTCTTCTATGGGCACTGACGCCCCGCTGGGCCTGCGGGACGGGCAATGGCTGACAGCCGCCGGGCGCCGGTGCTAACTTTGGGCGCATGGCTACCCAAATCTTCCTGAACCTGCCCGTCAAGGACCTGCCCCGGTCCGTGAAGTTCTTCACCGCCCTGGGGTTCACCTTCAACCCGGACTTCACCGACGAGAACGCCACCTGCATGATCGTCAACGACAACGCCTATGTGATGCTGCTGGTGGAGAACTACTTCAAAACCTTCACCGCGAAGGAAGTGGCCAGCACCAGCGGTGCCGCCGAAGCTATCGTGGCCTATTCCGTGGACAGCCGGGAAGCCGTGGACGAGGCCGTCCGGACGGCCCTGGCGAACGGCGGCTCACTGTCGGAGGATGCCATCGACCACGGCTTTATGTACAACCACAGCTTCCAGGACCCGGACGGCCACCTGTGGGAGGTTCTCTGGATGGACCCGGCCGGGCCTGCCACCGACGCGGAAGACAGCGGCAGCGGACCCGCAGGGTCCTGAACCGCGTGCAGGGCGGCGCCTGGCTCATCCCGCTCCGGGACCTCGACGACGACGCCCGGGCCATCCAGCTGGGCGCCGTCGCCACGCTGCGGCTCAGTCCGGGCCAGGAACGCTTCGTGGGGGACCCGCTCCGGATGGCCCTGGCCGGGCTGGCCGAGGAGGAACGGTTGCCGTACGTGATCGAATCCGATGGCCGGGCTGTGGGTGTGCTCACCCTGCAGGCAGGGGCTGCCAGCCTTGCCGGCTGGCCGGCGGACCGTACTGCCTGGCTGCTGCGGGGCTTCCTGATCGACAGCCGGTACCAGGGCCGTGGCCACGGCACCGCGGCCGCCGCCGCCGCGGTGGTGGCCGCGCACAAACTGACGCTGCGGCTGCAAGGTCCGGAGACCGGCGTCGTCCTTTCCGTCAACGAGGAAAACCCGGCGGGCCTGGCGGCCTACCGGGCGGCCGGGTTCGAGGACCGCGGCCAGTACGCCGGCGGCAGCGCGGGCCCGCAGCGGATCATGTTCAGCGGTTTTGCGTCGGCTGCATGACGCCGTGCCGGGCCGGGCATTGCGCTTGGTTCCCGATTGGCCGATCATGTGGATTGGCGGTGTCCTTCAACCTTGTTGGGGGGAAGGCTGAGCAGGTCTTCGTCTCGGGGGGCATTCGTCAGGGGGCCCTGTTCCCGGTCTCAGCACGTCTGGAACGGGGCTCCCACCCTCCGCTTGGCCCAGCGCTCACGCGGATAGCCGCGGGCACAAAAAAGCGGCCACCGGTTTTCCGGTGGCCGCTTTGGTGTTGACGGACTAGACGCCGTAGTACAGCTCGAACTCGTACGGGTTCGGGCGCAGTGAGAGCGGCTTGATTTCGTTCTCGTACTTGTAGTCGATCCAGGTGTCGATCAGGTCCTGGGTGAAGACACCACCGGCCTGCAGGAACTCGTTGTCCTCGCGCAGGGCCTCCAGGGCTTCCTCGAGCGTGCCCGGAGCCTTGGGGATGTCCTTGGCTTCCTCGGCGGGGAGCTCGTAGAGGTCCTTGTCGATCGGAGCCGGGGGTTCGATGCGGTTGCGGATGCCGTCGATGCCGGCCATCAGCTGGGCTGCGAACGCCAGGTACGGGTTGGAGGAGGGGTCCGGAGCGCGGAACTCGATGCGCTTGGCCTTCGGGTTCGAACCCGTGATCGGGATGCGGATACCGGCGGAGCGGTTGCCCTGCGAGTAAACCATGTTGACCGGGGCTTCGAAGCCCTTGACCAGGCGGCGGTAGGAGTTAACCGTCGGGTTGGTGAAGGCCAGGACAGCCGAGGAGTGCTTCAACAGGCCGCCGATGTACCAGCGGGCGGTGTCGGACAGGCCGGCGTAGCCCTTCTCGTCGTAGAACAGCGGCTCGCCGCCGGTCCACAGCGACTGGTGGCAGTGCATGCCCGAGCCGTTGTCACCGAAGACGGGCTTCGGCATAAAGGTCACGGACTTGCCCCAGGCATCTGCCGTGTTCTTGATGACGTACTTGAACTTCTGCAGGTCATCGGCAGCGTGGGTCAGCGTGGTGAACTTGTAGTTGATCTCAGCCTGGCCGGCGGAGCCGACTTCGTGGTGGCTGCGCTCGACCTCAAGGCCGGCCTCGTCCAGGGCAACACACATGGCGTCGCGAAGGTCGGCCTGCTTGTCGGTGGGGGAGACCGGGAAGTAACCGCCCTTGATGGGGGTCTTGTAGCCGAGGTTTCCGCCTTCTTCCTTGCGGCCGGTGTTCCAGTGTGCTTCTTCAGAGTCGATCTTGTAGAAGCTGCCCTGCGGTGAGGACTCGTACTGGACGTTGTCGAAGACGAAGAACTCGGCTTCCGGAGCGAAGAACGCGGTGTCGGCGATGCCGGTGGAAGCCAGGTAGGCCTCGGCCTTCTCGGCCACGCCGCGGGGATCGCGGTGGTACGGGTCACCCGTGCGGGGGTTCACGATCGAGAAGTTCAGCGCCAGGGTCTTCTCCATGCGGAAGGTGTCCAGGAACGCGGTGGTCACGTCCGGGATCAGCTGCATGTCCGACTCGGCGATGCCCTGGAAGCCACGGATGGAGGAGCCGTCGAAGAGCTGCCCGTTGATGAAGAAGTCCGCGTCAACACTCTTCGCGGGGACGTTGAAGTGCTGCTGGACGCCCGGGAGATCGGTGAAGCGGATATCGACGAACTTAATATCTTCGTCCTTGATGAACTTGAGGACTTCGTCCGCAGTCTTGAACATCTATGCTCCTAACGCATATGTGAATATCTGGCTGAAAGCCAGCTGATCCAGCGCAATCCGAAGGCGGGGCGACCGCAATGATCGTCCCTGCCGGAAGGAATTGCTTGAAACTGCCACCAGCCTATGGACGCGGCATTTCCCGTCCGTGTCCGCATTGTTTCGGGCAGGTTACAGAATGCCCTTATAGGGACAACGCTATCCCGTGTCCACACTGTGGTCTAACCCCATCCACACTGTGGGCGGGTGAATGTTGGGAAAATTGCCGGCGGCACCGCCGGTAAACTGGGGTGGTGGTAGATCGCAAAGACATTGGTTCCTGGCTCAGCGGACCTGACACGTCTGGAATTTCCCGGTACCCCGGCGCCCGCCTTGGCCTTCCAGAAAGCGGACCGGGCTCCATCGCCAGGGCGGGGCGCAGGTTCGCCGCGATTATCGTCGACTGGGGCCTCGCGCTGCTCATCAGCAACTACGCCTTCGGTGGCGACGCATGGGCAACCCTGGCGATCTTCGCCGTCGAGCAGACCCTCCTGGTGGGCACGCTCGGCTACAGCATCGGACACCGGCTCCTGGGCATCTCGGTCATCCGGCCCGGCGGTGGCACCCCCGGGCCGCTGGCCGCCCTGGTGCGCGCGCTGCTGCTGTGCCTGGTGATTCCCGCCGTGATCTTCGATCCGGACCAGCGCGGCCTGCACGACCGCGCCATGAACACCTTGCTGATCCGGCGCTGACCGGGTCCTGTCAGGCGCGGCTGGATTCCCTGGCCGGCTTTTCCTGCTGCGCCGGTGCAGCGGTCAGGTAGCCGCGGTTGCCGGCCCAGCGTTCAAAAGCCAGGGTGGCGAAGGGGAACACCGCGGACAGCCCGGCGAACAGCGCCACCACAAAAGGCCAGCGCTGCAGCCGCCACAGGGCCAGCGCCGCGATGCCGTAACCCACAAACAACGCACCATGGATGGGCCCGGCAACCTGCACGCCGATTTCCGTGGTCCCGGCAATCCACTTGAAGTACATCCCGATCAGGAGCGCAGCCCAGCTGCAGGCCTCGGCGATGGCGAGGATCTTGAAGATACGGATCACGATGGTCTTGGCGGGCATGTCGGGGTCCTGTCGTGGGAGCTGCGGCGGTAAAAAAGAACGCCCCGGCAGCCGGCAGGAGCCGGGACCGGGGCGGTCTGGGGTCTAGCGTCCGCGGTTGGGACGCGCTTTGTAGGGGTCGATGCCCTTGGGGATGGGGAGCCGGGTGCCCATCGAGGCGATCCGCTTGGAGACGGTGTTGACTTCGAGCTTGGTGAGCTCCTTCTTCATCTTGCCCATCTTCTTGGCCACCTGGCTGATGGGTACCTGGCCTTCGCCGCGGCCGCTTTCGATCACGTGCACGGGAACGTTGGGCAGGATCCGGGACAGCCGTTTGCGTTCCGCGTCCACCAGCGGCTTCACCCGTTGGGTGGGGCCTTCACTGATCAGCACAACGCCGGGCCGGCCGACGGCCCGGAACACGGCATCCTGGGTGCGGGGGTTAACGGCCACCGGCTGCTCTTCGGTGATCCAGCCGCGGCGGAGGGTGCCGAGGGCTGCGCCGGACGCGCCGGGTTGGTTCTCGATCTGCGCAAACGCGGCCCGCTCAGCGCGCCGGGACAAAATCAGGGTGGCGCCGAGCAGGCCCAGCATGATGCCGATGATCAGGCCGGTAACCCAGTTTTCCAGCCAGTAACCCACCAGGAAGCCGACTGCCGTCACGCCCAGGAAGACCAGCAACATCAGCCACGGGACCATGGGGTCGTGCCGGCGGGTCATGTTGAAGACTTCGCGGATCTGCTTTAGCCGGCTGGGCTTTTTGGCCTTCGCTTCTTTCGGCTTTCGCGAAAAGAGGCCGCGTTTTGGTGCGTCCGCCGGGTTGGGGGTGCTGGATTCAGTGGATTTCGCCATAGTGCCTTAATTCTACGTGACCGGACGCCAAAGGCAGGACGCCGGAGTGATCCGGGGCCCTGCCTTTGGGGACGTCAGTCGAAGTGGTCAGGAACGCGCCGCCAACAGCGAGCTGGCTTCCTGCCGGGTGCTGCCGGAACTCTCGATGTGCGCCAGTTCGGCGGGGATCTCCCAGCCCTTCTTGCGCATGGCGGTGGCCCACAGGCGCCCCGCACGGTAGGAAGACCGGACCAGGGGACCGGACATCACGCCCAGGAAGCCGATCTCGTCAGCTTCCTCCTGCAGGTCAACGAATTCCTGCGGCTTGACCCAGCGGTCCACCGGAAGGTGCCGTTCCGACGGGCGCAGGTACTGGGTGATGGTGATCAGGTCGCAGCCAGCCGCATGAAGGTCGCGCAGGGCCTCCGAGATTTCCTCGCGGGTCTCGCCCATGCCCAGGATCAGGTTGGACTTGGTGACCATTCCCAGGTCGCGGCCCTGGGTAATGACATCCAGCGAACGCTCATAGCGGAACGCGGGGCGGATGCGCTTGAAGATCCGGGGAACCGTCTCAACGTTGTGGGCAAAAACCTCGGGCTTGGAGTCGCAGATGGCCGCGATGTGCTCGGGCCGGCCGGAGAAGTCGGGAATCAGAAGTTCGACGCCGGTACCCGGGTTAAGTTCGTGGATCTTGCGGACCGTCTCGGCATAGAGCCAGACGCCCTCGTCCGCGAGGTCATCGCGGGCCACGCCCGTCACCGTGGCGTACCGCAGCTGCATGGCCTGGACGGAGCGCGCCACCTTGGTGGGCTCAAACATGTCCACAGGGGACGGCTTGCCCGTGTCGATCTGGCAGAAGTCGCAGCGGCGGGTGCATTCGGAAC
>NZ_LFQH01000130.1:0-205 GCF_001238605.1 Arthrobacter sp. ZBG10
GTTCAATCATGGAACGCTGGATTTCAGGGCACCGAGCGCTTTTTCGCCGACTTGGCGTCCATTTGCTCACGGAAATCGAAGGTACATGTAACCAAGACAAGTTGGATACTTTGCTCGACCGCCGATGGGTCTTCGACAGGGACCTCAAACATGAGGTGTTTAGACTTCTTGCAACAATAGCGGCGGGGCTTAACCACAAGGACCG
>NZ_LFQH01000131.1:0-237 GCF_001238605.1 Arthrobacter sp. ZBG10
CCCCGGACGGTGGCTCGGGCGGCCCGATCGGCACCGAGCGCCTGCGGTTCACCTTCCCGCGCCAGCGCCGCGACCGGCACCTGTGCCTGGCAGACTTTGTCCGCTCCCGCGAGTCCGGCCAGATCGACGTGCTGCCGGTGCAGCTGGTCACCGCCGGCTCGAAGATCGAGGAGTTCACCTCCAAGATGTTCGCCGCCAACGTCTACCGCGACTACTACGAGCTCAACGGCCTGGTCA
>NZ_LFQH01000132.1:0-345 GCF_001238605.1 Arthrobacter sp. ZBG10
GAAATCACCTACCAGCACGCCCGGGTCCTCACCGACGAATGCACCGGCCTGCCCCACGCCGGGACCACCGCCCTCGAAACCCACTTCCTCACCCCCACACTCCCGGACCCCACCCTCCCTGATCCTGCACTCCCTGATCCTGCACTCCCGGACCCGATCGATGTGGCTGATCCTGCAGGCGCTGACCCGGCAGACCCGCTCCTTACACCTTCTCCCGATCCGGCCGCTGGCAGTGTCCTGGCCGGGCGGTGTGTGGCGGCGGGGCTGGTCCCGGGACGGTTACGGGCGAAGGTGCGTTCCTGGCGCGAACGCCACCACCCCGAATCGATTGAGGAACGCCACGTC
>NZ_LFQH01000133.1:0-210 GCF_001238605.1 Arthrobacter sp. ZBG10
TCTGCCGTTGGCGGCGCGGGCGGCGCGTTGGGTGACGGAGAGCGGGTCCAGCCGGTACGCGGCGGCCCGGGCGGCGGTGGTGATGGTCCTGTTTCCGGCTCCGTGGAAGGTCCCGGTGTCCGGGGCGAGTTCTTCGTCGACGGCGGCCCGGTCCGCGGCGGTGAGGCAGGCTGTTTCCTTGGCGATCAGGGTGGCCCGCCATTCGCTGAG
>NZ_LFQH01000134.1:0-797 GCF_001238605.1 Arthrobacter sp. ZBG10
GGCCCATCGGAAAGCGGATACTACCTCGTTGGGTGAGCTTCTTGGTGATGTCACCAAGGACCTGTCCACCCTGATGCGCCAGGAAGTGGAACTCGCCAAAGCCGAACTGAAGCAGTCAGCCACCCGGGCCGGAAAGGGCTCCGGAATGCTGGCCGGGGCAGGGGTTGCAGGGCATTTCGTCCTGATCTTCCTCTCCCTGGGCCTGATGTTCGCCCTCGGCGCGCTGATGCCGCTGGGCTGGGCCGCCGTGATCGTGGCAGTCCTCTGGGGCGTCATCGCCGCCGTCCTGGCCAGCATGGGCCGCAAGGAACTCAAACAGATCAAGGGCCTGCCGCAAACCACCGAAACACTCTCCGAAATTCCCCCAACCCTAAAGCCAGGTGAGGTAAACCGATGAGCGAAAACCCCGACGCTATCCGCGCCGACATAGAAGCCACCCGGGCCCGGCTGGGCACCAACGTGGACGCCGTGGCCGATAAGGTCACCCCGGCCAACATCGTCCACCGCCAAACCGACAAGGTCAAAGACGCCGTCTTCGGAATGAAGGAGAAAGTCATGGGCGCAGCAGACACAGCCACCACCCAGGTCCACAACAAGGCCGGCACCGGCGCAGGACACACCAGCGATGCCCTGCACCAGGCCGGCGACAACGTCGCCCACACCCTCAGCGACGCCGGCGCCGCCATCTCCGACGCCCCGCACCAGGTCAAGTCCAAAACCCGGGGCAACCCGCTCGCCGCGGGCCTGATCGCTTTCGGCGCCGGACTCCTGGTCTCGTCCCTGATCCCGGCCAGCGA
>NZ_LFQH01000135.1:0-328 GCF_001238605.1 Arthrobacter sp. ZBG10
GAACATCACCCCAGGCCCTGGCGGAGGTAAACGGCGCACCCGAACCCGAATCCGAATCCGGGCCTGATCCTGAATCCGAACCTGAATCCGGGCCTGATCCTGAATTCGAGCCGGAGTCCGGGCTGGTGGTGGAACCGGCGGCTCCTGAACCAGTGGCAGCATCGGAACCGGTGCTGGAGCCGGCGGCTCCCACGGTGGTGGCTGCGGGACCGGTGACTGCATCTGAACCGGCGTTGACTTCGGCGGCTACCACATTGGTGGGTGCGGGACCGGTGACTGCATCTGAACCGGTGTTGGAGCCGGCGGCTCCTACGTTGGTGGCTGCGGG
>NZ_LFQH01000136.1:0-485 GCF_001238605.1 Arthrobacter sp. ZBG10
GCCATGACCGGGACGGTGATCAGGACCTGCGCCCTGGGTACCGGAACATCACCCCACGCCCCGGCCGAGGTAAACGGCGCCCCCGAACCCGAACCCGAACCCGAATCCGAGCCTGAATCCGGGCCGGAATCCGGGCCTGATCCTGAATCCGAGCCGGAGTCCGGGCCGGTGGTGGAACCGGCGGCTCCTGAACCAGTGGCAGCATCTGAACCGGCGTTGACTTCGGCGGCTCCCACATTGGTGGCTGCGGGACCGGTGACTGCATCTGAACCGGTGTTGGAGCCGGCGGCTCCTACGTTGGTGGCTGCGGGACTGGTGACTGCGGTGCTGGTGTTGGGTTTGTGTTGTGTGGGGGTGAGTCCGGCGGTGAGGAGGGCTTCGACGAGGTTATCGGCGCGGCGTTGGGGCAGGGTGCGGGTTTCGTGGGGGCCTTGTTGGCCGCGGGAGATCGCGGTGAGCCGGTTATGGATCGCTTCGGCGGAGGC
>NZ_LFQH01000137.1:0-386 GCF_001238605.1 Arthrobacter sp. ZBG10
GGCTGCGGGATCTCGTCGACGTTGATGCCCACCATGGCCTCGCCCAGGCCGCGGGAGGCCTTGGCGATGACGTCGGGGTCATCGAAGAACGTGGTGGCCTTGACCACGGCGGCGGCGCGCTGGGCGGGGTTGCCGGACTTGAAGATGCCGGAACCGACGAACACGCCGTCAGCGCCGAGCTGCATCATCATGGCAGCATCGGCCGGGGTGGCGATGCCACCGGCGGTGAACAGCACCACGGGCAGCTTGCCGGCAGCGGCGACTTCCTTGACCAGTTCGTACGGGGCCTGCAGTTCCTTGGCCGCAACGTACAGCTCGTCCTCGGGCAGGGCCGCGAGCTTGGCGATCTCGGAACGGATCTGGCGCATGTGGCCGGTGGCATTGGA
>NZ_LFQH01000138.1:0-852 GCF_001238605.1 Arthrobacter sp. ZBG10
CCGCGGACCGGCCCGTCGAGGCGCTGGAGGTTGCAGTTGATGACGAAGTTCAGGTTGTCCAGGTTCTCGTTCGCGGCGAGCTGGAGCAGGCCGCGGGATTCGGGCTCGTCCATTTCCCCGTCACCGAGGAACGCCCAGACCTGCTGGTCCGAGGTGTCCTTCAGGCCACGGTTGTGCAGGTACCGGTTGGACTGGGCCTGGTAGATCGCGTTCATCGGCCCGATGCCCATGGACACGGTGGGGAATTCCCAGAAGTCCGGCATCAGCCGCGGGTGCGGGTAGGAGGACAGGGCGTGGCCCTGCCGGGACTTTTCCTGCCGGAACCCGTCCAGGTCCTCCTCGGTCAGCCGGCCTTCCATAAACGCCCGGGCGTACATGCCGGGGGAGGCGTGGCCCTGGAAGAAGACCTGGTCCCCGCCGCCCGGGGCGTCCTTGCCGCGGAAGAAGTGGTTGAAGCCCACCTCGTACAGGGTCGCGGCCCCGGCATAGGTGGAGATGTGACCGCCCACCCCGATGCTGGGCCGCTGCGCCCGGTGGACCATGACCGCGGCGTTCCACCGCATATAGGCCCGGTACCGGCGCTCGTATTCCTCGTTGCCCGGGAACGGTGCTTCCTGATCCACCGGGATCGTGTTCACGTAATCGGTGGTGGTCACCATGGGCACCCCGACGCTCTGCGCACCGGCGCGCTGCAACAGGCTCCGCATGATGAATTGGGCACGCTCCGTGCCCTGTTCCCTGATCAGGGAATCCAGCGACTCAACCCACTCGGCAGTCTCTTCCGGATCACGATCAGGCAGCTGGTTAGTCAACCCGCTGAGGATATGGGAGGTATCTTCTCCTGCAGCCACG
>NZ_LFQH01000139.1:0-248 GCF_001238605.1 Arthrobacter sp. ZBG10
TCCTTGGTCGCGGGGTCCTTGCCGAAGAAGTGTTCACGGACGAACCCGCCGGATTCGGCTTTGTAGGTCTGGTAGTCCCCGTCGGGGGTTTCGTTCATGATCTTCACGAGTGAACCGTCGGTGTCCTGGCCCAGGAGCTCGTCCCATTCCCGGCCCCAGACGACCTTGATGACGTTCCAGCCGGCGCCGCGGAAGAACGCTTCGAGTTCCTGCATGATCTTGCCGTTGCCGCGGACCGGCCCGTCGAG